>NZ_JBFAPG010000160.1:0-11890 GCF_040675595.1 Micromonospora sp. NPDC049580 | reverse complement strand
GGTGACGCAGACCAGGTCGCCGGCGCGGGCCTCGCGCCAGACGTAGCCCTGGAGGCAGCGGTTGACCACGTCGGTGGTCACGGTCACCGAGGCGGCGTCGCCGGAGAGCCAGTTCACGCCGATCTGCACGCCGTTGGCGTTGAGTGACTGGGCCGGCCCGCCGCCGGGGCCGGTGCGCAGCAGGGTGGGGGTGCCGTCGCGGACCTCGTGCAGCAGCACCGTGTCGACGGGGATGCCCGCGCTCCAGCCGGTCTTGCGGCGGAACTCGACGGTGTAGTAGTGGAAGAGGTCGGCCGGGTCGAACGGGATCCGGACCAGCTGCGGGCCGCTCGCGGCGGGCACCTCCAGCGGGGCCAGGGTCAGGGTGCGGGAGCCGATCCCGTCAGCGGCCATGGTGAACACCCGGTTCTTCGGCAGCCAGCCCAACTCGTCGCGGTGCGGCCCGTTGAGCCCGACCGCGCTGGTGCCGTAGTTCGCGGTGCCGAAGGCGTGGATGTGCATGGCGCTCATCTCGTCCCACGGGTCGTCGTACTCGCCCGGTTGGGACCACGGCGCGTTCTGGTACGTGGTGTCGTTGGAGAAGGAGTGCCCCAGGTTGTAACCGTGCAGCATCTCGTGCGCGGCGAAGCCGACGTTCCAGGCGCCCGGGTCGAGGAGCACCCGGCCGCCGGCCGCGCCGGAATCCACCCAGTCGTTGAGCATGACCGCGATCCGGTTGCCGGCGGGCACCGCGTAACCGGCGGTCGCCGCCGTGTCCACGCAGCGCTGGATCCGGGTCCACCTGTCGATCGACCCGAACTGGGCAAGCGTGTACGGCATCGTGTACCAGCCCCGCACGACCGAGCCGGCCAGCGACACCCGACCACCGGACTGGTCGGCGAGGTAGTCGGCGACCCCGCCGGTGCCGGCCCCGGCGGCGGTGAGGAAGTTGGCGAAGTGCGACGGCGGTTGGGGCTCCGCCGGCTTGTCGCTGAACTTGCACAGCAGCACCGACCATGCGGTCGCGTTGCGGATCGGGCTGGCCGTCGCCGGGGCGGCCGGCACCGCGACCGCGCCCAGCACGGCGCAGGCGAGCGCCACGGCCGACGCGGCGACCCGACGGAGGATTGTGGACTTCACACGGACGCTCCCATCTCTGCGGCCCGACCAACCCGGGCCGGGGGTCCACATCGGAGCACCGTGGGTGAGTGAATCGGCACGTTGAGTCGAGTTGGCGACGGGCCGGAATCCGACTTCGCCGAGCGGAGTGATGTCGGTGCGCGCCGCTAAGCTCGGCGGCGTGGTCGTCCATCAACTCGACAGGGCACAGGCCCGGCGGATCGCCGTCCGCGCCCAACTGCTGGCCGCCCCGCGCCCGACCGACCTGCTGGCGGTGGTCCGACAACTGACCCTGGTGCAGATCGACCCGACCGCCGCCGTCGCGCCGAGCGCGGACCTGGTCTGCTGGAGTCGGCTCGGCTCGTCGTACCAGCCGGAGCGGCTGCGGCGGGCCCTGGAACGGGACCGGACGCTCTTCGAATACCAGGCGATGGTGCGCCCGATGGAGGATCTGGGGCTCTATCTGGCCGCGATGGCGCAGTGGCCCTCGCACGAGCGGCAGCGCGAGTGGCTGCGCGCCAACGACTCGTTCCGCCGAAACGTGCTCGACCGGCTCGCCGCCGACGGGCCGCTGCTCTCCCGGGACATCCCGGACACGTGCGTGGTGCCCTGGCCGTCGTCCGGCTGGACCAACAACCGCAACGTCACCCAGATGCTGGAGTTCCTGGTCCTGCGCGGCGAGGTCGCGATCGCCGGTCGCCAGGGCCGGCAACGACTCTGGGGCGTGGCGCAGCGGGTTTACCCGGCTGGCACGCCGGTGGTCCCGCTGGAGCAGGCACGCCGGGCCCGCGACGAGCGGCGGCTGCGGGCCCTGGGCATCGCGCGGGAGAGGGCGATGGTCGTTCCGGGTGAGCCGGCGGACGTCGGCGCCGCCGGGGAGCCGGCGGTCGTCGAGGGCGTCCCGGGCGTCTGGCGGGTGGATCCGGCCGCGCTCGGGCAGCCCTTCGCCGGGCGTACGGCGGTGTTGTCGCCCTTCGACCGGCTGGTGCACGACCGGGTCCGTCTCGCCGAGCTCTTCGAGTACGAGTACGTGCTGGAGATGTACAAGCCGAAGGCCAGCCGGCGGTGGGGCTACTTCGCGTTGCCGATCCTGCACGGCGACTCGCTGGTCGGGAAGGTCGACGCGACGGCCGACCGTCGGCGCGGCACGTTCACGGTGCACGCCGTCCACGAGGACGTGCCCTTCACCGCGGAGCTGACCCGAGCCGTGCACGACGAGCTGCGTGACCTCGCGTCCTGGCTCAAACTGACCGCCGAGGGTCTGCGCTGACGGGTGATCGCCGAGGCCCCCGTGGCTCCGGCGATCACCCGCCCCCGATTACGCGATCCGGCGGACCCGACGCACGGCGAGGTAGAGCAGGAGCACGGCGAGGGCGACGAAGATGCCCGTCTCGATGCTCTGGAACAACCAGAACCGGTCCGCCGGCTGGTACAGCTCCCAGTTGTACGCGCCCGGTCCGATACCCAGCTCGGCGCCGCAGGCCTGGCCGGTCGGGCCCTTGCCACCCGGCGGGCACTGGATCCGGGTGTTCTCCGCCGCCATCGTGCCGTCGGCGTTGCGGACTCCCACGGCGAGAACCCAGTTGCCCCGGTCTCCCTCCGGAATCCCGGGCCCCTCGATCGGGAAGGTCTGGGTGCGGGCGGACTGGTAGTGCGGTCGGGCCAGGATCTCCACCGCCGCCCGTACGCCGATGAACCCGGCCAGGGTGATGCCCATGGCGGGCAGCATCCGCTTGAAGATGGTGCCGGCGAAGATGCCGAGCGCCACGGCGAAGAGGGTGTAGCCGATCGGCACGATGCCCTGCAGGTCGAAGACGATCATGCCGAGTCGGCCCTGGTGCGCGGCGTGGGTGAGCGGTTGGACCCACCACGACATGCCCAGTCCGTAGCCGGCCGCGAGGAGCACGACGGCACCGCCGACCAGCCCGAACTTCACCAGCGCCCAGCGGGTGCGGCCGACGCCCTGGGTCCAGACGAACCGGTGCGTACCCTGCTCCACCTCGCGAGCCACCAGCGGCGCGCCCCAGAACAGGCCGACCAGCACCGGCAGGGTGATCAGCAGCACCGCCACCAGGTTCAGACTGTCGTACCGGTCGCTGAAACGGCGCAGGCCCACGTCGCAGGTCTGCGCGGCAGCCTCGCTGAGGGTGGACGGGCGCAGACACTCCGCCAGCCCGAGGTCGGCGAAGGTGTGCCGCATCGACAGGCCGATCGGCACCAGCACGGCGGCGAGCACCAGGAACCCCAGGAGGGTGTAGAACGCCAGCTTGCGGTGTTGCCGCCAGGTCAGCCAGATCATGCCGCCACCCCCCACTCGCTGTGACTGGTCTGCGTGACGCCGTCGGCCAGGTAGGCCAGGACGACGTCCTCCAGGCTGACGTCGCGCACGGTCCAGGCGGGGTCGGTGACCGGGCCGTCGGTGCGCACCAGCAGCGTGGACTGCCGGTCGGTGTGGCTGGCCCGGACCACCTGCGCGACGCCGCCGATCGGACCGCCGTCGTGCCGGGGGCCGACGAGCTGCCGGTGCGTCGCCACCAGGTCATCGACCAAGCCGGTGAGCTGCACCCGGGCGGCGTTGAGCACGATCAGGTGGTCGCAGACGCGCTCCAGGTCGGCCAGCAGGTGTGAGGAGAGCAGAACTGTGGTCCCGGAGTCCGCGACGCTGCCCATCAGCGACTGGAGGAACTCCCGCCGGGCGAGCGGATCGAGGCTGGCCACCGGCTCGTCGAGCAGCAGCAGCCGGGGTTGTTTGGCCAGCGCCAGAGCGAGCGCCACCTGGGCCCGTTGCCCGCCGGAGAGTTTGCCGACCGGCTTGTCGGGCGGTATGCCGAGCTGGGCCAACCGGGTCCGGGCCAGCGCCGCGTCCCACCGCCTGTTCAGCTTGCCGCCGGCGATGACCAGCTCGGCGGCGGTGAAGTCCGGGTACAGCGGGGTGTCCTGGGCGACGAACCCGATGTCGGCCAGCCCTTCCGTGTCGCCGTACGGCGACCTGCCGAACACCCGCACCGCGCCCTCGTCGGGCTTGAGCAGCCCGACGGCCAGGTGCAGCAACGTGCTCTTGCCCGCGCCGTTGGGCCCGACCAGCGCGGCGATCCGCCCGGCCGGAAGGTGCAGCGAACAGTCCCGCAGCGCCCACGTTCTGCCGTACCGCTTGCCCAGCCGGTCGGCCTCCAAGACCATGTCCATCCTCTGTCCTCTCGTAGCGCCGCGTGCTCGCTGCGCTCGCCCGCTCACGCGGGCTCCTTCTGTGGGGTGTCGTCGGCGAGAGTGGCGCGCAGTGTGGTCTCCACCAGGGCGACGACGTCCTCGGCCGTGAGGCCGGCGGCCTGCGCCCGGTGCAGCCACGCCACGAGGTCGTCGCGCAGCTCGGCCTGGTTGGGCAGGGACGCGCCGGCCAGGGTGCGCTGGACGAACGTGCCCACCCCCGGTCGGCCGCCGACCAGACCCTCGATCTCCAACTCCCGGTACGCCTTCAGCACCGTGTTCGGATTGATCGCCAGCGACTGGGCGACGTCCCGGACCTTCGGCAGCTGGTCGCCGGGTGCGAGCAGACCGACGCGCAGCGCCTGCTTCACCTGCTGCACGAGCTGCATGTAGGTGTTCACCTTCGACCGGCTGTCCAGCACGAACTCGATCACTCGTGATGATCCTTCCTGTTGTCCTACGACAGTAGGACTAATAGACAGCTTGGTAGGACGCCCGCCCTCTGTCAAGCGGCTCCGCCGCCCTGGCACCCCCGGGCCAGCGATTGGCACCGACGGGTCAGCCACCCGGGAAGGGAACCGGCACGCGATCCGTGCGGAGGGGGAGGTGCTCGATGGTCACCAACGAACTCACGACGCCGAGGGCGACGCCGTTGCAGGTCGCTCGCGCCCGGGGCCGGGTACGCGGGCGGTTGATTCTGCTCGGCCCGGCGTTCGTCGCCGCCGTCGCGTACGTCGACCCGGGCAACTTCGCCACCAACTCGGCTGCCGGCGCCCGCTACGGCTACCTGCTCGTCTGGGTCGTGGTCGTGGCCAACCTGATGGCCATGCTGGTGCAGACCCTCACCGCCAAGCTGGGCCTGGCCACCGGCCGCAGCCTGCCCGAGCTGTGCCGCGAGCGCCTGCCCCGCCCGGTGAACCGGATGATGTGGGTGCAGGCCGAACTCGTCGCGATGGCCACCGACCTGGCCGAGGTGATCGGTGGCGCGGTCGCCCTGTACCTGCTCTTCGGTATCCCGCTGCTACCCGGCGGGATCATCATCGGCGCCGCCGCCTTCGTCGTGCTCGCCCTGCGCTCGCGCGGGTTCCGCGCGTTCGAGATCGCCATCGCCGTGCTGCTGGGCGTCATCGTCTTGGCCTTCGCGGCCAACCTGCTCGCCGCCGGCTCCGATCCGGGCTCCGCCGTGGCCGGCCTGGCGCCCCGGCTCCAGGGCACCGACAGCGTGCTGCTGGCCGCCGGAATCCTCGGCGCCACCGTCATGCCGCACGTCATCTACGTGCACTCCGCGCTGACCCGCGACCGCATCCCGCGACCGACGACGCCGAGCGCCGTACCCTCTTCCGTGGCCAGCGCACCGACGTGCTGCTGGCCCTGACGGCGGCCGGCGCGGTCAACCTCGCCATGCTGCTGATCGCCGCGGCCAGCTTCCGGGGCGGCGGCCCGGTGGGCGCCGACAGTCTGGAGGGGGTGCACGCCGGCCTCGGCCAGAGCATCGGTACCGCCGCCGCGTTCGGGTTCGCGGTCGCCCTGCTGGTCTCCGGGCTCGCCTCCACGAGCGTCGGCACCTACGCCGGCGAGGTGATCATGCAGGGTTTCCTGCGCCGCCGGGTCCCGCTGCTGCTGCGTCGGCTGGTCACCCTGGCACCCGCGCTGGCCGTGCTCGCGATCGGCCTCGATCCCACCCGCGCCCTGGTGTTGTCGCAGGTCATCCTCAGCTTCGGCATCCCGTTCGCGCTGATCCCGGTGGTCGCCTTCACCCGCCGCCGCGACCTCATGGGCAACCTGGTCAACCACCCGCTCACCACCGCCGCCGCGGCCCTGGTGGCCGCCCTGGTCGTCGCGCTCAACGCGTTCCTGCTGTGGCAGGTCGTCGCCGGCTGACCCGGCGGGAACGGACCCGATCCGCCCGCCGGGGGGGGGGCGGCGGGCGCACACCTCCCGCGGCGGTCCCGCTTACCCGTCCCGGGCCGGGTCACGCATGCGTCGGTGCCCGCGCGGTGGTGCGACCGGGCCCGCCGGGGTGGTTCTATTGGCGCCATGGCAAACCCGGTGATCCTGACCGTCGACGACGATCCCGCAGTGTCCCGGGCGGTGGCCCGGGACATCCGGCGCCACTACGGCGACCGTTACCGGGTGCTGCGCGCGGCCTCCGGGCCGGAGGCGCTGGACGC
Source organism: Micromonospora sp. NPDC049580 (assembly GCF_040675595.1). Classification (NCBI taxonomy): domain Bacteria; kingdom Bacillati; phylum Actinomycetota; class Actinomycetes; order Micromonosporales; family Micromonosporaceae; genus Micromonospora; species Micromonospora sp. NPDC049580. The sequence goes on along the minus strand of NZ_JBFAPG010000160.1, from coordinate 5,417 downwards.
GCTGCGGGAGGTCAAGCTGCGCGGCGAGCAGGTCGAGCCCGGGAACACCACGTTCCGGGTGCTGCTGCCGATCACCGAGGACGTCGCGCCGACTGTGTGAAACACCCGTACGACGCGCCGACTACCTAAAGACATCAGGTGGTCGCTGGCAGTAGTCTCGGGCGGCGTTCGTGCTTCCCGCCCCCCGAGGAGCGTCCGTGGACTCGATGGCCCGCCCGCGCACCGCGCCCCACGACGACGACCAGCCGATCGACAACCCTCACGACAGCTCCATGCTTCCGGAGCTGGAGGACGCCGCGTGGATGCACCACGCGAACACGTTCGCGCACACCAGTTTCTGGGCGGTGGCCCGACGCCTGCCGAGGTTGGTGCGTGAGGCGGTGGCGCTGGCCTGGGCCACCAACCGCATGGACACGGTCGCCTCCATCGGCCTGAACGTCGCCGCCGGGGTGATGACCACCTTCGGCCTGCTCGCCACGACCAGCGTGCTGCGGGAACTCTTCGCCGCCGGTCCCACCCCGGACCGGGTGCGGTCCGCCCTGCCGGCGCTGGTCGTGGCCGCGGCGGCGGTCTCGGCGCGCGGCGGCCTGACGATCGCGGCCGGTTGGGCCCAGGCGCGGCTCACCCCGCAGATCAACTACCAGGTGGAGCTGCGGCTGTTCGAGGCCACCACCGCCGTGGATCTGGCCGCGTTCGACGACGCCGGGTTCGCCGAGGAGATGGACCGGGTCCGCGACCGGGGGATGGGCGAGGCGGCGTGGATCGTCGACCACACCGTCAACCTGGTCACCGGCGTGGTCGGGATGCTCGCCACCGCCGTGGCGGTCACCGTCATCCAGCCGCTGCTGCTGCCGTGCCTGCTGCTCGCGGCCGTGCCCCAGGCGATCACGGCGGTGCGGATGGCCCGCCGGGAGTACCTGGCGATGCTGGCCCGGATCACCCGCCGCCGTCGGATGTGGATGCTCGCCCACCTGATGGCCAACCGGCACACCGCCGCCGAGGTGCGCGCCTACCAGATGCGCGACTTCCTGCTCGCCGAGTACCGCGGTGTGATGGCCGTCGAGACCCGCGCCCAACTGCGGCTGGTGCGCTCGCAGACCGGCACCCGCGTGGCCGGCGCCAGCGTGGCGGGGCTGGCCACCTTCGGGGTGTACGCCGTGCTCGGCGGCCTGCTGCTGGCCGGCATGGTCGCCCTCGCCGCCGCGGCCACCGCCCTGCTCGCCCTGCAGTCCGCCCGGACCAGCCTGGGCGTCGCGGTCGTCGCGACCAACTCGCTGTACGAGGACGCCCTCTACTACCAGGACTACCGGGACTTCCTGACCCGGGCGCAGGGCCGGGTGCCCGTCGGCGGCGACCAGGTGGTCGACGGCGTCGAGAGGATCGACCTGCACGAGGTGAGCCTGCGCTACCCCGACACCGACGCGCCTGCGGTGGACCGGGTCAGCCTGACGATCCGACGTGGTGAGGTGATCGCGCTGGTCGGCGAGAACGGCTCCGGCAAGACCACCCTGGCCACGTTGATCGCCGGGCTCTACCAGCCGACCGGGGGCACGATCCGCTGGAACGGCGTCGACGCCGCCGAGCTGGATCCGCGGACGCTCGGCGCGCAGGTGGCCGTGATGACGCAGGAGTACTGGAAGTTCCCGTTCACCGCGGGGCAGAACATCCGCGTGGGCCGGCACGACCGTACGCCCGACCAACCCGGCCCCGAGGTGCAGGAGGCCGCCGCCGCGGCCGCCGCCCACGACATGATCGTCGGTCTGCCGCACGGCTACGACACCCTGCTCGACCGGGAGTTCAAGAACGGTCACGAGTTGTCCGGCGGGCAGTGGCAGCGGCTCGTCGCCGCCCGCGGGCTCTACCGCGACGCCGCCCTGCTGATCTGCGACGAGCCGTCGGCCGCCCTGGATGCCCGCGCCGAACACGCCCTGTTCCAGCACCTGCGCCGTCGGCCCGACCGGGCGGTCGTCCTGATCACCCACCGGCTGGCCAACGTCCGGCACGCCGACCGGATCTTCGTCATGGACCGGGGTCGCCTCGTCCAGCAGGGCAACCACGACGAGTTGATGGCGGCCGGCGGCCTCTACCGCGAGCTGTTCGAGTTGCAGGCCAGCGGCTACCGGGCCGGCGCCACCGACCCCGCAAACCACTGACCCCCGACCATTCCGCCCGCCGTGCCGTCAGGCCGCGTAGTCGCGGGTGAGGAAGTCAGCGAGGACCCGGGTGTGGGTGGAGAACGCCAGCTCGACCGGGTCGGTGAGCACCAGCCACTCGGTGGCCTCCTCCGTGGGCGCCGACGGCGGCAGGTCCTCGACGGCCCGCTCGGGCAGCACCCCGAAGACCATCATGGTGCCGCCCGCCGGGGCGCCGCGCACGGCGAGCAGCCGAGCATCCTCGGCCGCCGCGACCAGCCCGGTCTCCTCCCGCAGCTCACGCACGAGCGCGTCGGACCACTCCTCGCCGTACTCGATGAAGCCGCCGGGCAGCGCGAGCAGCCCGCGGGCCGGTTCGATGTCCCGGCGGACGACCACCACACCCAGCCCGTCGGCGGTGCGGACCGGGAGCACCGCCACCGCGACGGGCAGCGGGTTGCGCCAGACGGTCTCGCCGCAGACCGCGCAGACCCGCGGCCATCCCGCCGCCGTCGGGTACGCGGCGCCGCAGTAGGAGCAGTGCGAGTACGGCGTGCCGGTCATGACGCAGCACGTTACCCGGGCCCGATCGGATCGACGCGCCGCCCGAGGCTCAGTCGTCCCGGTCGAGCAACGGGCGCAGTTGGTCGAGCAGCTGCGCCCGGCTCACGTTGCGCGGCAGCTCGATGGTGAGGTCCAGGCCCGGGCCGCGCGCGGTCAGCGTCACCGTCGGGCGGGGATCGCGCAGCCGCCAACCTCGGATGGCCGAGACCAGCGCCTCGGCCTGTGGTTGCAGGGTGGCCAGCGTGGCCAGATTCGCCAGGACGCTGATTCCTTCGATGGCCAGGGTCAGGGCGCCCGCGTCCCGAACGCCCTCGTGTGGCAGGCGCAGCTCGGCGACGACCTCGGGCGGTAGCAACAGTCGAACGCTAGTCATCGTCACCCCTCACCATCGCGGCGATCCGGTCCCGGACGCTCTGGCCGAGCGGACGCAGGGACGTCGACGCGGTCTCCCCGCAGATGAAGCCCTGTACGTGCCGGATCCGCAGGTCGTAGATCTGCTTGAGGGTCACCGGCGCCTGCTCGTCGAAGCCCTCCACGATGACGGCGCGTGGGTTCGGCGCGTGTCCGAGGTCGCTGGCGTAGCGGGCGACCCGGGTCACCAGGTCCAGTTCCTCGACGGCCAGCGGGTGGTGAAGGACGGCCCGGTCCACTTTGATCTGGGTCAACGGAAGTTCCGCCATCCGGGCGAGTGACGAGTAGCCGACCCCGAAGTCGTCCACCGCGAAGCTGATTTCCAGGTCACGGGCCAGGCTGGTCAGCCGACGATGGAAGTACGTCAGCGGCTCCTGAGGCCATACCTCGCCGGGATCGGGCTGGATCGGGTCCTGCTCGGAGATCTCCAGCGTGACGGTGCGCGGATCCAGGTTCGCTTCCGTGATCGCCGTGCGCACCTGGGCGATGTAGGCGTCGCTGAGCAGCGAGCGGACCGCGACGTTGACCGAGATCGGCTTGGTGACGTCGAAGACGGACGCGACGTCCGCCTCGGCGTACGAGTCGATCGCCTTGGCCAGCAGCAGCGCGTCGCGTTCGATGACGAAGCGGTCACCCCAGGCGTACGCCATCTGAAGGGCCGCGACCGGCGCGCGCACGTCGGTCTCCAGCCGCCTCGCCAGTGCCTCGTAGCTGTGGATGCCCACCCCGGCGGGCCGCCGGTCCAGCGACATCACCGGCTGGAACACCATGGTCAGTGACTCGATCAGCTTCTGGTAGAGGCTGAAGGCGTGCGAGTACAGATCCACCGGCAGCCGGCCGTAGGCCGAGCGTAGGGCGGTGAGCACCTGCATCTCGGCGTGCACCGGGTCGTCGCGGACATCGGAGTTCCAGATGGCCCGCAGCATGGTGGCCAACGGCTCGCCCATGTCCAGTGCGGCGAGGGCGGGATCGACCACCGCGAGGGTGAGGTTCCGACTGTTCTTCTGGGACAGGGGGACGCAGAGGATCCGTCGCCCGGCGTCGTCGGCCACCACGTGCCCGGGGGAGGAGGTGCGGACCAGGGTCGTGTCCGCGGCGCTCAGTTCGAGCAGCGGTCGCAACTCCTCCTTGTTGAACCGGGCCGTGGAGGTGACCTGGCCGATACCCGTGGGGCTGGATTCCACCACCGCGACCGAATCCGCTTCCAGGGCGTACCGGATCACCTCGACCCGTTCGGCGTGCCCCGCCTGTTGGGCGGAACGCGGCGGACGAGACTGCGAGCGGAACACCCGCCCGAGCAGCTGGGTGATCGAGCTGGACAGGTCGTCGAGTGGGTTCTTGCAGGGCCGGATCGTGCCGGAGTTGACCGGGGCCGTCAATGACTGCCGCTCGTGGCGGGACACCGGCGGCTGGGTGAGCACGGTGGTCGGGCCCCACATGTGGACGAGCTGTCCGGGTGCGGGGTGGATGCCCTGCTCGGCGACGAAGGTGGCCATCTGGGCGAAGGAGACTTTCCCGCTGGGGTCGGCGGCCTCGCCGCGCAACGCCCGCAGCAGTTGGTGGGTGAGCACACCCTGCCGGTGCTCCTCGCTCTCCCGGGCCGCGGCGCCGCTCGGGCACGCCAGCAGGGCGCTGTGCCGGTCGACCTGGGTGCGGTACGTCTGCATCGCCTCGGTGTGCCGCAGCTCCGAGTCCAGGTAGACGCCCGCGTGGCAGCAGTCGAGGATCAGGAACGAGGTGCCGGCGAACGCCTCGAAGACGTCCCGCTTGAGGAACGCCATCCGCAGTCCGTTGTCCGGCTCGCGGCGCAGGCCGTCGGCCTCCAGATCCGCCGTCACCAGGTACGCGTCGGACTGCGTGCCCCATTCCGGCACGAGGGCGTGGCCGGCGAAGTAGACCAGCAGCACGTCGGAGGGGCGCGACTCCAGCACCCGCTCGCGCAGCCGGGCCTTGATCTCCCGCCAGGTGGCGCCGTCGCCGATGAACAGGTCGACGTCGCCGTCGTCGAACGTGCCGATCCGCTCGTCCAACAGCACCGCCCGCACCGCCCGCGCATCGTCCTCGGCATAGCGCAGGCTGGGCAGGTTGACGTCATACCCGCAAGCGTTGGCTCCGATCAGGATCGCCCACCGTCGGCTCATCACAGCACCCCCAGGTGATCCAGTGGGCAACTACGTTGCGACAGCACGGCAACGCTTTGCGTGACCCTACCGGATCTAGGAGAGGCCGCTGATCCAACCGATGAGTCGGATTCACGTCAGGTTCGCATCGTGTGCGCCGGACGACGGCGGCAGGCCGGCCGGCCGCCGT
>NZ_JBFAPG010000159.1:3822-11911 GCF_040675595.1 Micromonospora sp. NPDC049580 | reverse complement strand
ATCGGGTACCTCAGCTCGGCCGATGGCACTGCGGTGCTGCGCTTCGGGCAGGGCAGCCACACGTTCCCGGTCAAGAGGGGCCTGAACGCTACTCGTCCCGGGCCGGTGTGATCCACGCCGAGGCCCCGGACGACCCGTACCACGGGCCGGCCGCCGAGCCGAGGACCGAGCCGGATCCCGAGTTCGATCCGGAGCCGGCAGCCGAGGCCCCGGCGACGGCGCGGCCCTCCGCGGAGCGCGAGCCGGACGTCCCGGCGTCGTCCGCGGCCGGCGGACGGGAGCGGCGGCCGTCGACACCAGTGCCGCCGGACTGGCTGGGGCCGGTGCCCGAGCGGTACCGCGAGGTCGTGACGGCGGGTCTGGCGCTCCTGCTGGTGGCGGCGATGTTCGGCACGGTCTGGACCACGTCGCGCTACGGCGACGAGTGGGCGAAGAAGTACGGCCGGTCCTACCTCGACACGGCCCGGATCGAGCTGGCCAGCGCCCCGCCCGGCACCGTCTTCTTCGACACGCCGCTCCCGAGCGAGGTGTTGTCGAATCTGTCCTGGCCGTACAACTATCAGTCCCGGTTCTTCGCCGCCGCCGGCTCCCGCCCGGAGTTCGTGGAGGACACGGAGAACGCCTCGATACTCGACGGGCTGGGGCGGGTCCAGGTGGCCATCATCCAGGGCAGCAACGTCGTGCCCGGCCCGCAGGAGGGCTGCGGCTACCTGGTGCAAGCCGGTCAGACCGTCCGGATACCGCTGGACAAGCCACGGCACCACTGGGACTGGGTCGTCCGCATCGGGTACCTCAGCTCGGCCGATGGCACTGCGGTGCTGCGCTTCGGGCAGGGCAGCCACACGTTCCCGGTCAAGAGGGGCCTGAACCAGCGCTTCTTCGAGATCACCGGCGGTGACGGCGCGGTGGAGCTGACGGTGACCGGCGGGCCGGACCTGACGCTCTGCACGAACGAGATCAGCGTCGGCGACGTGGTACCGAAGCCCGAGTGACCACCGAGGAACCCCGGCTGGTGGCGGACCCGGCCCAGCCCGGTGCGGCGAAGCGCCCCGCCCGCGACACAGGGGTCGTGCGGCTCGGTGTCGCCGGAGCGGCGGTCACCGCCGCCACCATGCTGACCAACGGGTTGGCCTACCTGGTTCCGATGCTCGGTGCCCGCCAGCTGACCGCCTCCGACCTGGGTGCGCTGGCCACGGTGCTGGCACTCGGCGCCATCGCGGCGGTGCCCGGGTTCGGCCTGCAGATCGCGGTGGCGGCCCATCGCGCCCGGTCGGGGCCCAGCGGGACGACACGACTGGCGCTGCGCACCGCCGCCTTCACCGCCGGGATGACCCTCGTCGCGGCACCGGCACTCACGGTGGCGCTCCGGCTCCCGGTCGCGCTGACCCTGCTGCTCGCCCCGACCACCTTCGCCACCGTGCTGGCCGGTCGCTGGCTCGGCGAGCTCCAGGGTGACCAGCGGTTCCTGCGGCTCTCGGGCGCGATGACCGGGCTCGCCGCCGGGCGTTACGGCGGTCTCATCGTCGGGCTCGCCCTCGGCTGGGGACCGGTCGGCTCCCTGCTGCTCGGGACGCTGGCCGGCTTCGTCGTCCTCCCGCTGCTGGCCCGGCTCGCCGCGCCCGCCGCCCCCAGCGGTCCGGCCCTCGGCGTCCCCGGACCCGGGGTGGCACCAACCCTCGCCGACGACCGCGACCGCACCCTGAGCGGCCGGCAGGTGCTGACGGCGTGCGGTGCCACCCTCGCGATGCTGGTCATCTCGTACGCCGACCTGCTCCTCGCCCGCCAACTCCTGCCGGCCAGCGGCTCCGGCGGCTACGCGGTCGGCGCGGTCCTCACCAAGGGCGCGCTCTGGGCGCCGCAGGTGGTCACCCTGCTGGTGCTGCCGCGGCTGGCCTCGGGCGACCGGCGGGCCCGGGCGCTCGCGCTGGGGCTGATCGTGGCCTGCGGTGCGGTGCTGGTGGCCGCCGCAGCGGTCGCCGGTGAGCTGGCCTTCCGGCTGGTGGGCGGGGCGGACTACCTGCACCTGGCCGGCGAGGCCCCGCTCTTCGCCGCCACCGGCGCCCTCTACGCGGTGGTGTTCATGCTGGTCAACGAAAGAGTGGCGACCGGTGCCCGCTGGCCGGCCGCGCCGCTCTGGGTGGCCACCGCCGGCCTGGTCGGTGCGGCCCTGCTGGTGGCGCCGCGCACGGTCGAGGGCGTACTGAGCTGCGCGCTGGTCACCGCCGCGCTGACCGCAGCCGTGCTGGTCTGGCTGGCCCGCCCCGCGCGTGGCTGACCCCTGGGCGCTGCCCGGGTCAGTCGCCCGCTGCCAACCAGGTGCTCAGCAACTGGTGATCGATCGAGTCGACCCGGCCGAGTGGACGACCGGCGGCGACCCGCTCGCGCAGCTCCGCCCGGCTGAACCAGCGCGCCTCCAACAGCTCCACGCCGTCCACCCGCACCTCCTCGGACGCGACGCGGGCCCGGAAGCCCACCATCAGCCCGGCGGGGAACGGCCACGCCTGCGACCCCTGGTACGCCAGGTCCGTCACGGTGACACCGGCCTCCTCGGCCATCTCCCGCCGGACCGCGTCCTCCAGGCTCTCGCCCACCTCGACGAAGCCGGCCAGCGTCGAGTACGCGCCCGCCGCCGCGCCCGCGTGCCGGGCCAGCAGGCAGCGCTCCGGCGAGCCGGGCGCCTCGACCAGCACGATGATCGCCGGTTCGATCCGGGGGAACAGCAGCCGACCGCACTCCGCGCCGGAACAGGTCCGCACATGCCCGCCACCGCCGGCGACGGCCGCCGCGCCGCAGGTGCCGCAGTACCGCTGCTGCCGGTGCCAGTGCAGCAACCCCCGGGCGTACGCCTGGGCCGCCGCGTCAGCCGGGTCGAGCCGCCCGACCAGGGCCCGTACGTCGACCGCCCGCGTCGCGCCCGCCATCTCGACGGCGGCGGGCTCGCTGAGCCCGGAGAGGTCCACGGCGAACACCGCGACGTCCCCGTCGAGCCCCAGGAAGACGGTCTCGGCGGCAGCCGACCGGACGAGCGACGCGCGCTCGGCCGTCAACCGGACCGGCCCGACCCCGTCAACCAGGCAGCGGTCCCGCCACAGCGGCAGCACCACGGTCGTCGGGTCGGTCAGCAGCGCGTCCAGTCGAGCGGCGTCGGTACGCAGCGCGCCCGCCCGCTCCAGCCAACCGCCGCCGTACGCCAACACCCGCTCCGCAGCGTCCACCCCGCCACCGTGCCACGGCGGCGACCCGGCGTCGGCACCGACCCCGGCCCTGGCTCGCCCCCGGCCCACGCGACACGCCGAACGACACGCGGTGCCAGCGCAGAGCGGGCGCAGCCCGCGCGGACGGCCGAGCATTGGTTACCGTGGTGTCCTCCGGGAGGGGGGACCTCCCGTGGCACCTGGCGATCGAGGTTGCAGTGACGCTGTACGGCGATGAACGTCCACCCACCGACGACCGACCCACCGTGCAGGTCACCGCGGTCACCTGGCCGGACGACGGGCCGGATCCGGTCACGCCGCCCACGGCCACCGCCGAGCCGGGCAACGGTGGACGCCGTCCCCGCCGGGTGCGGATGCTGCTCGCGGCCGGCGTCACCGGCACCGTCCTCGCCGCCGTGGCGGGCGCCGGCGCCTGGGCGTACGCCGGGGACGTGCCCCGGGGCACCAGCGTGCTCGGCGCCGAGCTGGGCGGTCGGAGCCGCAGCGCCGCCGACCGGGAGTTGCGGGCTGAGCTGGACCGGCGGGCGGCGGCCCTCGCCGCGCCACTGCGGGTCACGGTCGGGGAGCGCACCGCCGAGATCAACCCCGTTGAGGTCGGGCTGAGCGTCGACGTGGCGGCCAGCGTGGCCGCGGCGGCCGAGGCCGACGCGCACCCGGTCAGTCGGCTGGTCGGCTCCCGAACCGTCGACCCGGTGGTCACCATCGACGCCGACCGGCTGGACGCGGCCCTGCGCAAGGTGCTCGGCGACCAGGTCCGCCCGATGACGATGCCTGCCATCACCTACCAGGGCACCACCCCCAAGGTCGTACGCCCCAAGCCGAGCCTGGCGTTCGACCCGCAGCGCTCCGCCGACGCCGTCCGCACCGGGTGGCTGGCCGGCACCCCGGTCGCCGTGCCGCTCGTGGAGAGTCAGCCGGCGACCACCGCCGAGGAGCTGGACCGGTTGGTCGCCGAGCTGGCCAAGCCGGCGGTCGCCGCGCCGGTCACCCTGCGCACCGACAAGGGCTCCGTGCAGGTGCCACCGGCGGCCATCGCGAAGAGCCTCCGATTCACCGCCGACAAGGCCGGCAAGCTCACCCCGGCGGTCGACGTCAAGCGGCTGCGCGCAGCCCTGGGCGACGACCTGCTCGCGATCGAGGTGCCCCCGAAGGACGCGTCGATGACCATCTCCGGCGGCCGACCCAAGGTCACCGACGGTCGCGCCGGCCAGCAGCTCGACACCGCAGCCCTGGGTCGTGACCTGTTGGCCGTGCTGCCGAAGTCGGACGGACGCGAGGTGACCGGCGAGCTGAAGGCGACACCGCCGGAGCTGACCGCGGAGAAGCTGGCCGGTCTGGGCATCAAGGAGCGGGTGTCCACCTTCACCACGCGGTTCACCGGTGGCATGGCGTCGTCGCGCAGCCAGAACATCGCCACCATCGCCAAGGAGGTGGACGGCACGGTCGTACTGCCGGGCAAGACGTTCTCCCTGAACGGGCACACCGGCGAACGTGGCTACGCGCAGGGCTACCGGCACGCGCCGGTCATCCTGGACGGCAAGCTGGTGCCGGGCGTCGGCGGTGGCACCTCGCAGTTCACCACCACCCTGTTCAACGCCACCTACTACGCGGGCCTGGAGGACGTCGAGCACAAGCCGCACTCGTACTGGTTCGACAGGTACCCGGCCGTCATCGAGTCGACCATCTTCTGGCCGAGCCTGGACTTCAAGTTCCGCAACAACACCGAGTACGGCCTGCTCATCGACACCTCGTACACGTCGAGTTCGGTGACCGTCTCGATCTGGAGCACGAAGATCTACGACAGCGTGAAGACGGAGTACGGCCCTCGGCGCGACATCACCACCCCGAAGGTCATCCACCTCGAACCCGGCCCGTCGTGCATTCCGAGCAACGGCATCAACGGCTTCGCCCAGGACGCCTTCCGGGTCATCAAGAAGGGCGGCGTGGTCGTCAAGCGGGAGAAGTTCACCTGGCGCTACGACGCGGAGCCCCGCTACGTCTGCGGCCCCAAGCCCTCCTGAGCCTCCACGGCCGCCCTCACGCCGTGGTCAGAAGGTGGCGGTCGGGTTGACCGGGCTGCCGGACGTGCCGGCGAAGCGGACCGGCGCGACGGCGAGCTGGAAGTCCCACTGGCCCAGCTCGGCGGCCGTTGTCGCGCACGCCTCCAGGTCGCAGTTGTCGAGCAGCCACAGACCCATCGCGACGAGGCTCACGGCGTGCACCGGCATCAACACGTCGTCGTACCCCGACGGCTGTACGTCCTGCGGAGTGTCGGCACCGATCAGCGCGACCTGCCGTTCGTGCAGCCACGGCAGGCAGGACGCGTGCCAGCCGGCCTGCGTGAAACCGCTGGCCACACCGGATTCGTGCCGGAAGCGGCCGCAGCCGGTGCGCAGGAGCACCGCATCGCCGGTTCACACCCGGACGCCCTGGCGGTGCTCGGCCTCCTCCAGATCCTCGGGAACGACACCCTGGCCCGGCTCCAACCACGGCACACCGCGGGCCCCCGCGACGTCCAGCAGCACACCACGGGTGACGATGCCGTTCGCCGCCGCCGTGACGGCCGCCCACGCCGATCCCGTCGCGGCGTCGACCAATCGGCGTGGAAGGCGGCCACCCGCATGTTCTCCGCACCCGGCATGTCGGCGGCGCACGGGCACGACATCGTCGACCGCTCCATCTCCTGCGGTACGGCGACCTCCCACGCGCAGGACACGCTCCGGCCGTGGCGCACGGCCCGCGCCGCCGCCAGCCGAACGTCGTCGGTGATGTGGTTCAGGGTGCCGAGCTCGTCGTCGTCACCCCACCGTCCCCAGTTCGACAGCGTGTCGAAGTATCCGAGCACGTCGTCCTGAGTGGGCATCGGTCGCTCTGGGGTCATCCCCGCATCGACTCCTCCGGTCACGCGGTCTGATCCCTCGCCAGGAGGTCATCCACAGGAACGAGCCTAGGCCAGGTATCGGTCACCGGCATCGGGTGCCAAGCGCGGAAACGCAGAAAAGGCCACCCCTGTTGGGGGTGGCCTTTTCTGGAAGATTGTCCGGCGGTGTCCTACTCTCCCACACCCTCACGAGTGCAGTACCATCGGCGCTGGAGGGCTTAGCTTCCGGGTTCGGAATGTGACCGGGCGTTTCCCCTCCGCCATGACCGCCGTAACTCTATGAACATATCAAACAACCCCGGCAACAGTTCACGGGTGTTCGCTTGTTCAGAGTTGCACAGTGGACGCGTAGCAGCTTAGTAGTCAAGTCCTCGGCCTATTAGTACCGGTCAACTGAACCCGTTACCGGGCTTACATTTCCGGCCTATCAACCCAGTCGTCTAGCTGGGGGCCTTACCCCACCAAGGTGGGTGGGATACCTCATCTTGAAGCAGGCTTCCCGCTTAGATGCTTTCAGCGGTTATCCCTTCCGAACGTAGCTAACCAGCCGTGCCCCTGGCGGGACAACTGGCACACCAGAGGTTCGTCCGTCCCGGTCCTCTCGTACTAGGGACAGCCCTTCTCAAGTATCCTACGCGCACGGCGGATAGGGACCGAACTGTCTCACGACGTTCTAAACCCAGCTCGCGTACCGCTTTAATGGGCGAACAGCCCAACCCTTGGGACCTGCTACAGCCCCAGGATGCGACGAGCCGACATCGAGGTGCCAAACCATCCCGTCGATATGGACTCTTGGGGAAGATCAGCCTGTTATCCCCGGGGTACCTTTTATCCGTTGAGCGACACCGCTTCCACTCGCAAGTGCCGGATCACTAGTCCCGACTTTCGTCCCTGCTCGACCTGTCAGTCTCACAGTCAAGCTCCCTTGTGTACTTGCACTCAACACCTGATTGCCAACCAGGCTGAGGGAACCTTTGGGCGCCTCCGTTACCCTTTAGGAGGCAACCGCCCCAGTTAAACTACCCACCAGACACTGTCCCTGAACCGGATAACGGTCCGAAGTTAGATACCCAAATCAACCAGAGTGGTATTTCAAGATTGCCTCCACCCATACTGGCGTATGGACTTCACCGGCTCCCACCTATCCTACACAAGCTAATTCGAGTACCAATGTCAAGCTATAGTAAAGGTCCCGGGGTCTTTCCGTCCTGCCGCGCGTAACGAGCATCTTTACTCGTACTGCAATTTCGCCGGGCCTGTGGTTGAGACAGTGGGGAAGTCGTTACGCCATTCGTGCAGGTCGGAACTTACCCGACAAGGAATTTCGCTACCTTAGGATGGTTATAGTTACCACCGCCGTTTACTGGCGCTTAAGTTCTCCGCTTCGCCCCGAAGAGCTAACAGGTCCCCTTAACGTTCCAGCACCGGGCAGGCGTCAGTCCATATACATCGAATTACTTCTTCGCATGGACCTGTGTTTTTAGTAAACAGTCGCTTCCCCCTGCTCTCTGCGGCCATACAACGCTCCACCCGCGCGGGGCTTCACGTCTCCGGCCCCCCTTCTCCCTAAGTTACGGGGGCAATTTGCCGAGTTCCTTAACCACAGTTCGCCCGATCGCCTCGGTATTCTCTACCTGACCACCTGTGTCGGTTTGGGGTACGGGCCGCTAAGAACTCGCTAGAGGCTTTTCTCGGCAGCATAGGATCACTGACTTCACCTGAATCGGCTCGGCATCACGTCTCAGCCCTAGTGTGTCGCGGATTTGCCTACGACACGGCCTACACGCTTACCCCGGCACAACCACCGGCCGGGCTCAGCTACCTTCCTGCGTCACCCCATCGCTTGACTACTACCCATCAGGTTCCCACGCTCCCCAGCTTTGACCCGAAGGTCGCAGCTGGTTTGGGTGGTTAGCACAACGAGGTTCATCAGGGACGCTCTTTCGCGGGTACGGGAATATCAACCCGTTGTCCATCGACTACGCCTCTCGGC
>NZ_JBFAPG010000159.1:2515-3727 GCF_040675595.1 Micromonospora sp. NPDC049580 | reverse complement strand
CGCAGCTGGTTTGGGTGGTTAGCACAACGAGGTTCATCAGGGACGCTCTTTCGCGGGTACGGGAATATCAACCCGTTGTCCATCGACTACGCCTCTCGGCCTCGCCTTAGGTCCCGACTCACCCAGGGCGGATTAGCCTGGCCCTGGAACCCTTGGTCATCCGGCGGAAGGGTTTCTCACCCTTCTTTCGCTACTCATGCCTGCATTCTCACTCGTGCCGCGTCCACAACTGGGTCACCCCGCTGCTTCACTCGCGGCACGACGCTCCCCTACCCATCCACACACCTGCACAAGGAATCAAGTCCAAGCGAGGTTAAAATGTGAATGCCACAGCTTCGGCGGTGTGCTTGAGCCCCGCTACATTGTCGGCGCGGAACCACTTGACCAGTGAGCTATTACGCACTCTTTAAAGGGTGGCTGCTTCTAAGCCAACCTCCTGGTTGTCTATGCGACCCCACATCCTTTTCCACTTAGCACACGCTTAGGGGCCTTAGCTGGTGATCTGGGCTGTTTCCCTCTCGACTACGAAGCTTATCCCCCGCAGTCTCACTGCCGCGCTCTCACTTACCGGCATTCGGAGTTTGGCTGGTTTCGGTAAGCTTGTGGGCCCCCTAGACCATCCAGTGCTCTACCTCCGGCAAGAAACACGCGACGCTGCACCTAAATGCATTTCGGGGAGAACCAGCTATCACGGAGTTTGATTGGCCTTTCACCCCTAACCACAGGTCATCCCCCAACTTTTCAACGTTGGTGGGTTCGGCCCTCCACGCGGTCTTACCCGCGCTTCAGCCTGCCCATGGCTAGATCACTCCGCTTCGGGTCTAGGACACGCGACTGAATCGCCCTATTCAGACTCGCTTTCGCTACGGCTCCCCCACACGGGTTAACCTCGCCACATGCCACTAACTCGCAGGCTCATTCTTCAAAAGGCACGCCGTCACCCCGCAAGGCTCCGACGGATTGTAGGCGAACGGTTTCAGGTACTATTTCACTCCCCTCCCGGGGTACTTTTCACCATTCCCTCACGGTACTCGTCCGCTATCGGTCACCAGGAAGTATTTAGGCTTACCAGGTGGTCCTGGCAGATTCACGGCAGATTTCAGGGGTCCGCCGCTACTCGGGAACACCCACAGAAGGTCAGCAACTTTCACCTACCGGACTTTCACCGTCTACGGTCAGCCATTCCAGACTGTTCGACTAGCCACTGACGTT
>NZ_JBFAPG010000159.1:0-2419 GCF_040675595.1 Micromonospora sp. NPDC049580 | reverse complement strand
GTTGTAACTCCTCGAACAAGTGTCAGCTTGTTCAGTAGGGTCCCACAACCCCGACCACGCAACCCCTGACAGGTATCACACGCAGCCGGTTTAGCCTCAATCCGCTTTCGCTCGCCACTACTCACGGAATCACTATTTGTTTTCTCTTCCTACGGGTACTGAGATGTTTCACTTCCCCGCGTTCCCTCCACACACCCTATGTGTTCAGGTGTGGGTGACACCACATGACTGGTGCCAGGTTTCCCCATTCGGACACCCTGGGATCACAGCTTGGTTGACAGCTCCCCCAGGCCTATCGCGGCCTCCCACGTCCTTCATCGGCTCCTGGTGCCAAGGCATTCACCGTTCGCCCTTGACAACTTGACCACAAAGATGCTCGCGTCCACTGTGCAATTCTCAACAAACGACCAACCCACAACCCGATCCGCCCCACACCAAACCCGATCACCGATCGGCGGTATGTGGGGCCAGGCCATGCCTGGCAACCTCACGAACCCACAGGCTCGCTACGGCTCTGAAACAACAACACGACGGTTGTTCCTTCAGGACCCAACAGGGTGCTCACATTCCCCCCCAGCCGCACCAACAGCATCCGTTCCCACCACCCGAGAGTGGCTGTACTAGGCGCCGCCGGCCGTTGCCAGGGCAAAACTTGCCAGTGTCTCCGCCATTCGAGCACCCCACCACCACATTCGGGCAGTGCGGGCTCCTTACCGACTTTCGTCGGAAGGTGCTCCTTAGAAAGGAGGTGATCCAGCCGCACCTTCCGGTACGGCTACCTTGTTACGACTTCGTCCCAATCGCCAGCCCCACCTTCGACGGCTCCCTCCACAAGGGTTGGGCCACCGGCTTCGGGTGTTGCCGACTTTCGTGACGTGACGGGCGGTGTGTACAAGGCCCGGGAACGTATTCACCGCAGCGTTGCTGATCTGCGATTACTAGCGACTCCGACTTCACGGGGTCGAGTTGCAGACCCCGATCCGAACTGAGACCGGCTTTTTGGGATTCGCTCCACCTCGCGGTATCGCAGCCCATTGTACCGGCCATTGTAGCATGCGTGAAGCCCTGGACATAAGGGGCATGATGACTTGACGTCATCCCCACCTTCCTCCGAGTTGACCCCGGCAGTCTTCGATGAGTCCCCGCCATAACGCGCTGGCAACATCGAACGAGGGTTGCGCTCGTTGCGGGACTTAACCCAACATCTCACGACACGAGCTGACGACAGCCATGCACCACCTGTGACCGCCCCCGAAGGACCCCCCATCTCTGGAGGTTTTGCGGCCATGTCAAACCCAGGTAAGGTTCTTCGCGTTGCATCGAATTAATCCGCATGCTCCGCCGCTTGTGCGGGCCCCCGTCAATTCCTTTGAGTTTTAGCCTTGCGGCCGTACTCCCCAGGCGGGGCGCTTAATGCGTTAGCTGCGGCACAGGGAACCGGAGAGGCCCCCCACACCTAGCGCCCAACGTTTACAGCGTGGACTACCAGGGTATCTAATCCTGTTCGCTCCCCACGCTTTCGCTCCTCAGCGTCAGTATCGGCCCAGAGACCCGCCTTCGCCACCGGTGTTCCTCCTGATATCTGCGCATTTCACCGCTACACCAGGAATTCCAGTCTCCCCTACCGAACTCTAGCCTGCCCGTATCGACCGCAGGCTTGGGGTTGAGCCCCAAGTTTTCACGGTCGACGCGACAAGCCGCCTACGAGCTCTTTACGCCCAATAAATCCGGACAACGCTCGCGCCCTACGTCTTACCGCGGCTGCTGGCACGTAGTTGGCCGGCGCTTCTTCTGCAGGTACCGTCACTCTCGCTTCGTCCCTGCTGAAAGAGGTTTACAACCCGAAGGCCGTCATCCCTCACGCGGCGTCGCTGCATCAGGCTTCCGCCCATTGTGCAATATTCCCCACTGCTGCCTCCCGTAGGAGTCTGGGCCGTGTCTCAGTCCCAGTGTGGCCGGTCGCCCTCTCAGGCCGGCTACCCGTCGTCGCCTTGGTAGGCCATCACCCCACCAACAAGCTGATAGGCCGCGAGCCCATCCCAAGCCGAAAAACTTTCCACCCACAGTCATGCGACCACAGGTAATATTCGGTATTAGCCCCGGTTTCCCGGGGTTATCCCAAAGCTTGGGGCAGGTTGCTCACGTGTTACTCACCCGTTCGCCGCTCGAGTACCCCGAAGGGCCTTTCCGCTCGACTTGCATGTGTTAAGCACGCCGCCAGCGTTCGTCCTGAGCCAGGATCAAACTCTCCAACAAAAAATTGTGGAACAGCTGTCCCGGCAACAAACAAATGTTGCCAAAGGAATCCCAACCAGCCAAACCCGAAGGCTCGACCAATCCGGGGTATAAATCATAATTGGCACTGGCTTTACAAGCACCCTGTTGAGTTCTCAAAGAACAACCACACACCGATCAGAAG
>NZ_JBFAPG010000158.1:0-11983 GCF_040675595.1 Micromonospora sp. NPDC049580 | reverse complement strand
CCTTGAGCAGCACGACGAGCTGGCTGACGATCGCCGGGAGCATCGACCGGACCGCCTGCGGCAGCAGGATCAGTCGCAGCACCTGGTTCTTGCGCGCCGCTCCCAGAGCCGGTCCACCGGCGGGTCCTCGGCCTCGGTGGTGGCAGCCCGGGTCAGGTGACGCAACCGCAGCAGCAACCCCACCCCGAGCGAGAGCAGCAGCCCACCGAGCAGGAACGCGGCCTGCACCATGCCGAACCCACCGGCCTGCGAGACCGGACGGCCAGCGGACGGCGGCGCGGCGTCGATGGGCTGGTCGGCGACCGGTTCCTCGGCCGGGGCGCTCTCCTGCGCCGGTTCGCTCGGCGGATCGCTGGGCTCGGCCGGCGTCGCGCTCGGCGTCGGCGTACCGGTCGGCCTGACCCCTGCCCCCACCACCGACCGGGTGGCCGTCTGGCGGGCCAACAGGCGCAGGTTGGCGTCGTACGCCTCGGCGGCGAGGGTGACCCGCCCCTGGGTGACGTCCTCGGCGAAGGCCACCCGGTAGCGGGCGGTGACCGTGCGGCCCGGGCAGAGCGTGCCCGGGTCGAGTTGCCGATCGGTCAACCGGGCCACGTCACCCTCGGTCTGGACCTCCAGCGGGAAGTCGCCGTTCTCCTCCACCCGGTCCATCTTCACCTGGTCGAGCCGGATGCCCTGCACGCGGAGCACCATCGACCAGCGCACCTTCGCGCATCCGCCGCGCCGGTCCGTCTGGGAGACCACCGCGGAGATCGTGCGCACCTGGCCCCCTGCGGTGAACCGGGCCGGCAGGCCGCTCATCTCGGTGGCGAAGGCCGCCTGTGCCGGCGCGGCCAGGGTCAGCACCGCCCCGGCAACGCCGGCAACCAACGCTCCGAGCCGCAGCGCGTAGCGCCACACGATCACCACCACCTCGCTCCTTCTCGTCCCTGGAGGGAAACGCTAGGAGGAAACGGGCGGGCCGGACAGAGGGGTGTCTTCGCATCGGATGCCAAGCAGGAGGGGTGATTTCACCGAGAGTGGTGAACCCTTCACGCGTACCCGCGATCCCTCGACCACCTCCGTGCGTCGCCGGGGCTGACCGGTGCGCGAGAATCGCCGGGTGTCCGAGCTCTCCAGCACCTTCGTCCGGCTGCACGCCCGGCTGGCCCCGGTCCCCTTCGTTCCCGAGGTGCGCCTGCACCAGGCGGACGAACCGATCGGGCTCTGGGAGCTGACCGAGGGCGAGTTCTCCAGCGACCGGCCGCCGCCGTTCTGGGCCTTCGCGTGGGCCGGCGGGCAGGCGCTCGCCCGCTACGTCACCGACCACCCGGAGCTGGTCGCCGGCCGCCGGGTGCTCGACCTCGCCTCCGGCTCCGGCCTGGTGGCCATCGCCGCCGCCCGGGCCGGCGCGGCGTCCGTGCGGGCCGTCGAGGTGGACGAGCTGGCGGTCGCGGCCGTCGCGCTCAATGCCGAGGCCAACGGGGTACGCGTCGACGCCGAGTTCGGCGACATCCTCGACGGCGACGCGGGCGACGCCGAGGTGGTGCTCGCCGGGGACGTGTTCTACAGCGAGGCGATGGCCCGACGGGTGCTGCGGTTCCTGCTGCGCACCACCCGGGCCGGGGCGCCGGCGCTGGTCGGAGACCCCGGCCGGGCGTTCCTGCCCCGGGACCGCTTCGACGAGCTGGCGACCTACGACGTGCCGGTGCCGGAGGCCCTGGAGAGCGTCCGGGTGAAGCGCACCACCGTCTGGCAGTTGCGCGCCGGCCTGCCGAGGGCTGCCGGCTAGCGTGTCGACGTGCTGTTCTCCGGCTGGGCGTCCGAGGTCGAGGCACCCTGGCCGGACGTCGCCGAGGTGACCGACCACGTCGGCGTACGTCACCTCGTCGTCACCCGGCACGCGCTGGTCCGGCAGGTCCTCGCCGACCCGGTCCGCTACCGGCCGGACAACGCCCTGGACGCGGTGACCCCGATGCCGGTGACCGCGCTGCGGGTGCTCGCCGGGCACCGGTTCCGGCTGCCGCCGACGCTGGCGAACAACTCCGCCGCCAGCCATCCCCCGATCCGGGCGATCGTCGCGGAGGCGCTGCACCCCGCCCGGGTCGCGGCGCAACGCCCCTGGCTCACCGCTCTGGTCCGGCAGCGGGTGGCCCGGCTGCGCGCCGCGCTCGACGCCGGTGAGCCGGTCGACCTGTACGCGGACCTCGCCGCCGACCTGCCCCTGCTGGTGCTGGCCCGGCTGGTCGAGTTGCCGGACGCGCCGGTCGGCGCGGTCAAGGAGTTCGCCCGGGCGGCACTGGAGCTGTTCTGGGCGCCCCTGGACGGCGACCGCCAGCTCGCGCTCGCCACCGAGGTGGGCCGTTTCCACGGCGTCCTGCGGGAGTTCGCGGCCACCGGTGGCGGCCTGGCCGCCGAGCTGCGCGCGGGCGGCCACCCGCCGGACGTGGTGGTCGGCGCGCTCTTCTTCCTCCTGGTCGCCGGCCAGGAGACCACCTCCCAGTTCCTCACCCTGCTGCTGCACCGGCTGGCCGTCGAACCGGCGGTACGCGCTGGCCTGCGCACCGGCGACGTCGCGGTGGCCGACGTCGTCGAGGAGGGCCTACGCCTCGAACCGCCCATCGTCACGTGGCGGCGCGTCGCGGCGGTGGACGGCACACTGGGTGGGACCGCCGTGCCGGCGGGCACCAGCATCGTGCTGTGGCTGGCCCGCGCCGGCCGGGACCCGGCGATCGTCGAGTCCCCCGACGAGTTCCGCCCGGGACAGCGCGGGTCGCGCCGGCACCTGGCGTTCGGGGCGGGCGCGCACCGCTGCGTCGGGGACGTACTGGCCCGGATGGAGGCGGCCGTGGTGGTGGCCGAGGCGACGCCACTGCTCGACGGGGTGAGCGTGGTCCGGCCGCCGTGGTGCCCGGACAACCTCACCTTCCGGATGCCGGACGCCTTCGTGGTGCGGCGTCCTCAGGTCGCACCGGGCTGACCGGACCGACCTCCGCTCGGTATGTTTCCGGGCGTGTCCGCCACCCCCGCCCGTCGGATCCTCGCCGCCACAACGCTTCTGGCCCTGCTGACGCTGAGTGCCTGCACAGCCCGGCCCGTGTCCCACGCCCGGCAGATCGCCGCGGTCCCGCCGAGCCCGTCGGTCGCGGCACCCACCCGGTCGGCCTCGCCGTCGCTGTCCGCCTCGCCGTCCCCGTCCGCCCCGCCCGCCCCCGGAAGCCTGGACTGGTACGTGTCCCAGGTGCCGACCTTTCCCGAGGCGCCACCGCCGCAGCCGGTGCCGCTGGCCGCGACCGGCGCGATCCCGTTCTGGCACCGCCTGCCGACCGACCAGAAGGTCGCCTTCATCACCATCGACGACGGTGGGCTGGCTCGCCCGCCCGCGGTGGCCGACTTCATCTGGCGGGCGCACATCCCGGTCACGATGTTCCTGAACTCACCGGCGGCCGAGGAGCACGACGTCTACTTCCGGCAGATCCAGGTGGCCGGCGGGGTCGTCGAGAGCCACACGATCCGGCACACCTCGCTGGCCGGCCGGTCGTACGACTACCAGAAGCAGGAGATCTGCGGGGCCGTGGACCGGCTGGAGGCGTTGTTCGGCAAGCGGGCGACCCTGTTCCGCCCGCCGTTCGGCGAGTACGACAGCACCACGCTGACCGCCGCTCGGGACTGCGGCGCGAAGGCCGTCCTGCACTGGTCCGAGACCGTCCACGAGGGGAAGGTGCGCTACCAGACCCCGGAGAAGGTGGTCCAACCCGGCGACGTGCTGCTGATGCACTTCCGGCCGGCGCTGATGGACGACCTCCTCGCAGCGTTGCAGGCGATCCACCGGGCGGGGCTCACCCCGGCGCTGCTGGAGGACTACATCCGCTGACCGGGGCGACCTGACGAAAGTCAGGGTCGGGTGGTGCCGTTCGGGCGCGGCGGGCCGACGTGGCGGACGCCTAGCGTCAGCGCATGATCACATTACGTGGGTTGACGAAACGGTTCGGGGCGGCCCTCGCGGTCGACGCGCTGACCGTCGACATCGCACCCGGGCGGGTCACCGGTTTCCTCGGCCCCAACGGCGCCGGCAAGTCCACCACCATGCGGATGATCCTCGGCCTGGACCGGCCCACCGCCGGAACGGCGCTCGTCGACGGTCGGTCGTACCGGGAGCTGCGGCGACCGCTGCACGAGGTGGGCGCCCTGCTCGACGCCCCGGCCATCCACCCCACCCGGTCCGGGCGCGCGCACCTGCTGGCCATGGCCCGCAGCAACGGCATCCCCGCGCGGCGGGTCGACGAGGTGCTCGACACCGTCGGGCTGGACGGGCGTGCCGCCGGGAAACCGGGCCGAACCCTCTCCCTGGGCATGGGCCAGCGGCTCGGCATCGCCGGCGCGCTGCTCGGCGACCCGCCGGTGCTGATGTTCGACGAGCCGGTGAACGGCCTCGACCCGGACGGGGTGCGCTGGGTCCGGCAGCTGTTGCGCTCCCTGGCCGGGCAGGGCCGCACGGTCTTCGTCTCCAGCCACCTGATGAGCGAGATGCAGCTCACCGCCGACCAGCTCGTGGTGATCGGCCGGGGACGACTGCTCGCCGACGCCCCGGTCGGCGACGTCATCGCGGGCAGTGGACTCGCCGTACGGGTCCGCAGCCCGCACCCCGACGGGCTCGCCACCCTCGCCGCCCGTCTCGCCGCGCACGGCGCGACCGTGGAACCGGCCGGCCCGGACGAGCTGACCGTCACCGGGACCACAGTCGACCGGATCGGTGACCTGGCGTACGAGTTGGGGGTGCGGTTGCACGAGCTGAGCCCGCACGGCGCGTCGCTGGAGCAGGCGTTCATGGAGCTGACCGCCGACAGCGTCGAGTACGCGGGCGGCCCGACCGGAGGTGACGCACGATGAGCACGCAGACAGTGGTGGGCAGCCGTCCCACCGCCGCGCCGGCCGTCAGCGCGCCGGCCGCCTTCCGGGCCGCGGTGGCCGCCGAGTGGACCAAGCTGGTCTCGGTGCGCAGCACCTGGTGGACGATGCTGGCCGGGCTGTTCCTGATGGCCGCGAGCGCCGGCCAGCTCGCCATCTACGCGGCCAACGCCAACACCAACGACGACCCGGCCGACGACCCCGGCATCGTCGCCGTCGGCAGCGTGCTGATCGACGCGGTCGAGCTGACCCAGTACGCCGTGCTGGCGCTGGGACTGCTCGCCATCACGACGGAGTTCACCAGCGGCACCATCCGGACCACCCTGCAGTGCGCCCCGGCACGCGGCCGGGTGCTCCTGGCCAAGGCCGTGGTGGCCGGCGCGGTCACCTTCGTCCTCGGACTGCTGCTCGGCGGGGTCGGCGCCCTGGTCGCCCGGCCGGTGCTCGGCGAGTGGGGCAGCGCGCCGACCGCCGGCACGATCGGCGACATCGTGGCGGTGGCGACCTACCTGGCCCTGGTCAGCGTCCTGGCGCTCGGCCTCGGCGCGGCGCTGCGCAGCGCGGTGCTCACGATCATCGTGCTCTTCGCCACCCTGATGATCGTGCCGCTGTCCCTGCAGGAGCCGGACATCACCGTCCTGAACCGGATCGCCGACGCGTTCCCCGGCGTGGCCGGTGGGCACTTCATGGCGGGCGACACCGAGCCGTACCCGGGCGCGGTCGGGCTGCTGGTGCTCGCCGGTTGGGCGGGCGCCGCCCTGCTGCTCGGTCAGGCCGCGCTGCGCCGCCGCGACGCCTGAGCCACACCGAGCGGGGGCCCTCGCGGCCCCCGCTCACTGCTCGACCAGCCCCGCCTCGTACGCGAGGATCGCCGCCTGCACCCGGTTGCGCACATCCAGCCGGGTGAAGATGCTGGTCAGGTAGCTCTTCACGGTGCCCTCCACCAGGTGCAGCCGGCGGGCGATCTCCGCATTGGACAGCCCCGCCCCGACCAGGGCCAGCACCTCACGCTCCCGCTCGGTCAGCCCGGCCGTCCGGTCCCGCGCGGCGGGCTGGCGTGCCAGCCGTCCGGCCCCCAGCTCGATCACCCGGCGAGCCACCCGCGGCGACAGGTACGCCCCGCCGTCGGCGACCGCGTGCACCCCGGCGATCAGTTCGCGCGGGTCACCGGCCTTGAGCAGGAACCCGCTCGCGCCGTGCCCGAGCGCCCGGGCCACGTGGTCGTCCTCGCCGAAGGTGGTCAACATGAGCGTCGCGGTGGCCGGCGCGACCCGGCGGATCTCGGCCGCCGCGGCCAACCCGTCCAACCGGGGCATCCGGATGTCCAGCACCGCCACCCGGGGTCGGTGCGCGCGAACCAGCTCCACCGCGGCCCGCCCGTCGCCGGCCTCGGCGACCACCTCGATGCCCGGATCGGCGGCGAGGATGGCCCGGACGCCGGCCCGGATCATCGCCTCGTCGTCGGCGAGGACCACCCGGACCGGAGGCGGCGCGGCCGTATCGGTGTTCACTGCGCGATCCGCTCCTTGCTGGCCAGTCGACCGTCGGTGAAGCAGAGCCGCCACGTCGGCTCGGCGAGGGGGAAGTTGCCGTCGGTGTAGTACTCGCACCCCGGCGTCGCCCCGCCGACCGGCGGGGTGAGCTGCCGGTGGGGCAACCCGGGCAGGTCGGCGCGCAAGGTACCGGGTCGCATCCGGTCGTACGTCGACTCGTCCAGCACCGTGCCGGTCGTGGCGACCGGGTAGTAGACCAACGACAGGACGAGCGCGAGATCGGCCGGGGCGGCGAGCGCCGTCAGCAGGCTGCGCCGCGCCCGGCGACGAGCCTCGCGCAGCCGGCGCTCGGCGTCGGCCGGCCGTTCCGGGCCACCGCCGACCGGGGCGTCACCGTCGAACGTGCCATCGGTCACGGCGGCCACCGCGACGGGCACTCCCGACCATCCCGCGCCGTAGTGCGATTCGGCGGGCAGCGGCAGCCGGGCGCTCACCGCGAAGCCACCGTCGGGGCACGGGCTTGCATCCAGCACGCCGCCGGCCAGCCGGACCCGCTCGGCGAGGGCGAGCAGACCGCTCCCCGAGGAAGCCGGTCGGGGCAGCGGGCCAGCCGGCGCCGACGCGTTACGCACCCGCACCTCGACCCCGTTCCGGTCCCGAGCGAGGGTGACGGTCACCGGCGCGCCCGGGGCGTACCGGGCCGCGTTGGTGAGCGCCTCCCGCACCACCTGATGAGCGGCGGACCCGGTCAACCCGGGCAGCTCGACGGTGTCGGTCGGGCCGTCCAGCCGTACCGCCATCCCGGCCTCGCGGGCCCCGACCACCAGGTCGACGACTGTCTCCCCCACCGGGCGGACGCCGGCCGGACCGCCCTCCTCCCGCAGCACCCCGATGATGCCGTGCAGCCGTTCGGTCGCCGCCGCGACACTGGCCCGCAGCTCCCCCACCGCCGTCCGGTGCTCCGGGGCGAGGTCGTCTGCCAGCTCCAACGCGGCCGCCCGCAACGCGATCAGGCTGAGGTCGTGACCGAGCGAGTCGTGCATTTCCTCGGCGATGCGGGCCCGCTCCCGCAGCCGGATCCGCTCCGCGGCGCCCCGCCGCTCGCGTGTCAACGCCTCGACGTGCCGGCGACCGGCATCGGTCAGAGCCTGCTGCTGCCGTCGGTACCGGCCCACCAGCCACGGGAACACCCCGGCGAACAGCAGCACCGAAGCGAGCAGGAACCAGGTCGCCGCCCCGGTACCGAGCAACCCCAGGTTCAGCACCGTGCCGCCGACGGCGATCACGCCGAACAGCGCGGCCGCCGGCGCCGCGCCCGCACTGCGCCGCCCGCTCAGATAACTGAACACCGGGATGGCGAAGACAAAGTTGCCGTCCACCAGCGAACCGAGCACCACCAGCAGCAACCCGACAAGCGGCCAGCGCCGCGCCGACGCCACCGCGACCGCCAGCAGCGCCAGCGAACCGAGCAGCAGCGCCACGTCGAAACGCGGGTACGGCGGCGTCAACCGGGCAGCCGCGATCGGGGCGGCCACCACAGCCCAGAGCAGCACGTCCAGCAGCGGACGCCGCCACCGCCCCGGCAGGTCCAGGATGCTCACGGCGGCCACGCTACCCACGCCCGACCTGCCCCGACACCGACGAAAGTCAGGTGTTCAGCTGCTCTCCTCGGCCCAGACGCGCCAGTCGTCGAGCACCCCGTGCAGCGCCGGAGTGAGCCAACCCGGCGCCGACCGCCGGAACACCCCCGGGTCCATCGCACCGGCGCCGGACGGCACCGCGCCCAGCAGGTTCGGCACCAGGTCGGTGAGGTTCGTCCAGTGCACCAGCTCCGGCGACGCCGGCCAGGCACCGATCACCACGCCGGCCGGCACCGCCCGACGGTCCAGCGCCTCCAGGGTCAGCGCCGTGTGGTTGAGCGTGCCCAGCCCGGCGCGGGCGACCACCACCGCCGGCGCGCCGAGCGACACCGCCAGGTCGGCCATCGTCCACGGCTCGCCGGACGGCCGCAGCCCCATCGGCACCAGCAGGCCACCGGCCCCCTCGACCAGGACCAGGTCGTGCTTGTCCGCCTCCTCGCGGACGGCGTCCACCGCCGCGTACAGCTCCAGCGGCGGCAGGTCCGCGACCCGGGCCGCGGCCAGCGGGGCGAGCGGGTCCGGAAAGCTGGCCAGCGTGCGACCGGTCAGCGGAGCCGCCAGCCGATTGACCACGTCCACATCGCCCGGCTCACCGCCGGCCGTGCCGGTCTGACCCGGCTTGAGAACCGCCACCCGCAGACCGGCGGCCTGCGCGGCCGCCGCGATCGCCGCGGTGACCACCGTCTTGCCCACCTCGGTGTCGGTGCCGGTGACCAGCACCGACCCCTCCCACGCGCTCACGGCGCTCCCTCAGCTCGCGACTGCGGGGCTCGCAAACCCGGCTCACTCCTCGCGCTCACGGCGCACACTCCACGATGACGTCCAGGGCCCGCCCGAAATCCGCCCGGGGCACTCCCGCGCTGACGGTCAGGCGCAGCCGGGAGCGGCTGTCCGGGGTGGAGGGCGGCCGGAAGCAGCCCACCGCGACTCCCCGGTCCCGGCAGTCGGCGGCCCAGGCGGTCGCCGCCTCCGGGCCGGGCGCCGCCACCGAGATCACCGCCGCGTCCGGCGCGGAGACGGCCAGCCCGGCCGCGCCCAGTCGACCGACCGCCAGCGCCACCCGGTCGGCCACCTCGGCGCGCAGGTCGTCGCCGGCCCGAGCCAGCCGCAGCGCGGCGTGCACACCGGCCGCGACGGCCGGCGGCAGCGCGGTGTCGAAGATGAACGTACGGCCGGTCTCGACCAGGTGTCGGACGAACTCCGCCGGGCCGGCGACCACCCCACCCGCCCCGCCGAGCGCCTTGGAGAGGGTGGCGGTGATTACCACGTCCGGCTCGCCGGCCAACCCGGCGGCCGCGACCGCGCCGGCACCGGACGGACCGGTCACGCCGAGCGCGTGCGCGTCGTCGACCAGCAGCAGCGCGCCGTAGCGGCGGGCCACCGCGTGCAGGTCGGCCAGCGGCGCGAGGTCGCCGTCGACCGAGAAGACCGACTCGGTGACCACCACCGCCGGACGTCCCGGCGCCACCGCCAGCGCGGCGGCCACCGCCGTCACGTCGGCGTGCGCGCTGACCACCGTCTCCGCGCCGGAGATCCGGCAGCCGTCGATCAGCGACGCGTGGTTGTGCGCGTCCGAGACGAGCAGGGTCCGGGGCTGGACGAGGGCCCGCAGCGCGCCGAGGTTGGCCAGGTATCCGGAGGAGAAGACGAGAGCCCGGTCGGTGCCCAGCCACTGCGCCAGCTCGACCTCCAGGGCCTCGTGCGCGTCGGTCGAGCCGCGCACCAACCGCGACCCGGTCGCCCCCAGCCCGTACGCCGACAGGGCCGCCGTGGCCGCGGCGGTGACCTGCGGGTGGGTGGCCAGGCCGAGGTAGTCGTTGCCGGCCAGGTCGGTCATCCGGTCGTCGGCGGGACGCGGGTGCAGCCGCCGGGTCAGGCCGGCCTTAGCCCGCAACTGCGCGCGACGATCGAGCGCCGCCAGCCAGTCCGCCACCGTCACCCCTTCACCGCCGTCCGCGCCGGTCACGCCGACACCCGCCGGGCGAAATTACCACCCGCCGCCGCCGACCCGACGAATCCACTCGGCAAGCGGGGGCCGATCGGCGGCGGATGTCGACGACGATCGGGATCCGCGGCGACCATCACGACGTACCGTCAATGGTCGGTCACTAGGGGTCGCCACCGGCGTGCGTCGATCTCCACAGCGGAGATCGACCGGATGGCAGGTCGTACCCGCTCGGCCGGGGGCCTTGTAGGGTACGAGCCATGCCAGAGATCCTCGACCAGGCCCGCACCCAGGTCCTGGGTGACGGCGTCGGCCTCGACCAGGCCGGCGTCCTCGCCGTGCTGAACCTGCCCGACGAGCACCTGCCCGCCGCCCTCCAGCTCGCCCACGAGGTGCGGATGCGGTGGTGCGGCCCGGAGGTCGAGGTCGAGGGCATCGTGTCGCTGAAGACCGGCGGCTGCCCGGAGGACTGCCACTTCTGTTCGCAGTCGGGCCTGTTCACCTCCCCGGTGCGCTCGGTCTGGCTGGACATCCCGTCGCTGGTCGAGGCCGCGAAGCAGACGGCGCAGACCGGGGCGACGGAGTTCTGCATCGTGGCCGCCGTGCGCGGCCCGGACGACCGGCTGATGAAGCAGATGCGCGAGGGCGTCGCCGCCATCAAGGCCGAGGTCGACATCCAGGTCGCCGCGTCGCTGGGGATGCTCTCCCAGGAGCAGGTCGACGACCTGGTCGACATGGGTGTGCACCGCTACAACCACAACCTGGAGACCTGCCGGTCGTACTTCCCGAACGTGGTCACCACCCACTCGTGGGAGGAGCGGTGGGAGACGCTGCGCATGGTCCGCGACTCCGGCATGGAGGTGTGCTGCGGCGGCATCCTCGGCCTCGGCGAGACCGTCGAGCAGCGGGCGGAGTTCGCCGCGCAGCTCGCCGAGCTGGCCCCGCACGAGGTGCCGCTGAACTTCCTCAACCCGCGCCCCGGCACCCCGCTCGGTGACCGCCCGGTGGTCGAGGGCAAGGACGCGCTGCGGGCCATCGCCGCGTTCCGGCTGGCCATGCCGCGCACCATCCTGCGGTACGCGGGCGGCCGGGAGATCACCCTCGGTGACCTGGGCACCCGCGACGGTCTGCTCGGCGGCATCAACGCCGTGATCGTCGGCAACTACCTGACGACCCTGGGCCGGCCGGCGACCGCCGACCTCGACCTGCTCGACGAGCTGAAGATGCCGGTCAAGGCCCTCTCCGCGACCCTCTGAGCTGACCGGTGAGGACGACGTGACCGAGCTTGTGGCAGCGCAGCGTTGGTGTGACCGCTGCGGCGAGGACGCGTCGGCCGCCGGGCACGAGTCGTGCCCGGCGGCCCGGACGCTGGAGCCGCCGCGCTACTGCCCGCGCTGCCGACGCCGGATGAAGGTGCAGGTGCTGCCGGTCGGCTGGTCGGCGGTCTGCGTCAAGCACGGCGAGAGCCGAGGCTGAGCCGATGCTGCGCGGGCGTGCGGTGACCCTCCGACCGGCGACGGTCGCGGACGTGCCGGCCCTCGCGGCCATCCGGGCCGACCCGGAGGTACGCCGGTGGTGGCGCGGCGGCGACGACCTGGCCGCGTCCGTCCAGGCCGACCTGAACGACGACGACCTCGCCCTGTACGCCATCGAGCACGACGGCCGGGTGATCGGCGCGATCCAGTGGTACGCCGAACCGGACCCGGACTACCGGCACGCCAGCCTGGACATCTTCCTCGACCCGGCGGTGCGCGGCGAGGGCCTGGGCGGGGACGCCATCCGCACCCTGGCCCGGCACCTGATCGACGAGTACGGCCACCACCGGTTCACCATCGACCCGGCCGCGGCGAACAGCGCGGCCATCCGGGCGTACGCGAAGGTGGGCTTCCGGCCGGTGGGCATCATGCGCCGCTACGAGCGGGGCGAGGACGGGCGCTGGCACAATGCCCTGCTCATGGACCTGCTCGCGGAGGAGCTGGCCGACTGAACCGGGCGGGCGTGCCCGGCACCCACGGTGC
>NZ_JBFAPG010000157.1:0-11985 GCF_040675595.1 Micromonospora sp. NPDC049580 | reverse complement strand
TGAGGGCGCCAACCAGGGACGCCAACTCGGCGGGCAGCCGCACCGGGCCGGCCGCGTGGGCCGCCGCCACCGCGGCGGCGAGATCCGGGCCGAACTCCGCCACCCGGGGCGCGACCGAGGCGGTCACCGTGAGGTGCACGCTGGCCGGCAGACCGGCGTACGACAGCTGGGGCTGGGTGTGCCAGCCACGCGCGGTCAGCTCGTCCACCAGGACGAACAGGTCGGGTCCATCCTCGGTGGCGGTGAAGCAGACCACTGTCGACTCCGGCTCGGCCAGCAGCCGCAGACCGTCGACGGCGCGGACCGCGTCGGCCAGGCCGGCGACCGCGTCCCGGGTCACGGCGGCCAGTCGCAGGTAGCCGGCGTCGCCGAGGTGCCGCAGGGTGGCGTACGCGGCGGCGATCGGCCCGCCCGAGCGGGTGGACGCGATCACCGGATTGATCATGGTGTAGCCCGGCCAGTCCGCGTACGCGAAGTACTGCGGGGCGCGTCCCGCGGCGTCGCGGTGCAGCAGCACCGACACGCCCTTCGGCGCGTACGCGTACTTGTGCAGGTCGACCGAGATGGAGGTGACCCCGGGCACCGTGAAGTCGAACGCCGGCACCGGCTCGCCGAGACGACGCAGGTACGGCAGGGTCCAGCCGCCGAAGCAGGCGTCGACGTGACAACGCACCCCGGCGTCGGCGGCCACGGCGGCGATCTCGGCCACCGGGTCCACCACCCCGTGCGCGTACGAGGGCGCGGAGCAGGCGACAAGCACCGTCTCCGGGCGGATCGCGGCGGCCATCGCGGCCGGGTCGGGGCGCAGAGTGTCCACCGAGACCGGCACCACGTCCAGCGCCACCCGCAGGTAGTGCGCCGCCTTGGCGAACGCGGCGTGGGCGCTCGCCGGCACCACGATCCGGGGTGCGGTGATCTCCGGGTGGGCGTCCCGGGCCGCCTTGACGGCGAGGATCAGCGACTCGGTGCCGCCGCTGGTGACGCTGCCGACCACGTCGGGTGCGGTCGTGCCCGGCCCGCCGCCGAGCACCCGGCCGGCAGCGCCGACGAGCGCGTTCTCCATGGCCAGCAGGGACGGGAACGCGGTCGGGTCGAGCCCGTTGACGTGCGCGCTCTCCCGGTGCGCGGCGGTGGCGAGGTCGTCGAGCCCCGGCACCGCCGGGTCGTACACGTACGCGAACAGCCGCCCGCCGTGGGTGGGCCGGTCGCCCGCGCGCAGCCGTCGAACCTCCGCCAGCGCGACGTCCGCGGCCACCCCGTCGCGGGACAGCGCCCCCGCCCCGACCGTGTTCTCGTCGATCATGGAATCGTCGTGCCCTTCTCGATGCGGCCCACCGCCGTGGTGTGCTGGCCCCGCGTGGAGGCCAGGACGGCGGGGGTCAGGGTGTAGCGGCGCAGGAGCAGGACCGGCGGGCCCAGCAGCAGGGCCGGGATGATCGTGAAGCCGAGGAGAACGCCCAGTCGCGCCGTGTCGGACTGGGCGGCAGCCGTGCCGGTGTCGGAGGAGACGTAGCCGGAGAGCTGGAGCACCAGCCCGTACACGCCTGGGCCGAGGGCCAGGCCGAGGGTCTCCCCGGCGGTCCACAGGCCGGTGAAGACGCCCGCCTGCCGGCGGCCGGTCCGCGCCGTGTCGTACGCGATGCAGTCCGGGAGCATGGCCAGCGCGAACACCTGCTGCCCGGCGTACCCGACGCCGATGACCGCGACCACCAGGTAGACGACGACCAGGGGCAGCAGCGGGGCGGCGACCAGGGCGAGCGCCCCGGCGGCGAGGATCAGCCCGGCGGCGACCAGGGCCGACCGCTTGCCCAACCGGGCGCCGACGCGGGACCAGAGCGGCATCACCAGCAGCGCCGGCCCGACGAAGCAGGCGAAGAGGAGGGTCGGCCCACTCTGCTCGTCGCGCAGGATCTGCCCGGCGAAGTAGTTGACCCCGGCGAGGATGGTCGCCACGCCGGCGGACTGCACCACGAAGCAGACCAGCAGCGCCCGGAACGGCCGGTTGGCGGCCGCCACGGCGAGCTGGGCGCGCAGTGTCGGCTCGCTGGCGCCTACCACGCCACCGGGCGCGGACCGGGTGCCGAGGAACGCGCCGAGGGCGCCGATGACTATGAGCGCCGCCACGAACAGGCCCATCCAGCGGTGCCCGGGCACGCCGTCGCCGCCGGCCCTCACGACCAGCGGGGCCACCGCGCCGGAGACCAGGATGGTCAGCGCCAGCACGGCGATCCGCCAGGTCATCAGCCGCGTGCGCTCGGCGTAGTCGTCGGTCATCTCGGCGGGCATCGCCACGTACGGCACCTGGAAGAAGGCGAACGCGGTCGCCGTGGCGAGGAAGGCGAGCGCCACGTACGCCGCGGCGGCCGGCCCGTTGCCGAACGGCGCGGCGAAGATGGCCGCGAAGAGCACGGCGAGCGCGAGACCGGCGACGAGCAGGTACGGCCGGCGTGCGCCGCAGCGCGACCGGGTGCGGTCGGAAATCCGCCCGGCGACCGGGTTGACCAGCACGTCCCATGCCTTGGGCAGCAGGACCAGCAGGGCGGCGAGCCCGGCGGCCACGCCGAGCGTGTCGGTCAGGTACGGCAGCAGCAGCAGACCGGGCACCGTGCCGAACGCGCCGGTGGCCAGCGAGCCGAGCGCGTACCCGGCGTGTACCGGGCGGGGCAGCCGACCGGCGGCGGGCAGGCTGGCCGCATCCGGGCCGACGGCGGGCAGGCTGGCCGCATCCGGGCCGACGGCGGGCAGGCCGGCAGCGCCCGGCGGCTGGTTCATGGGGCCGAATGTTACTCACGTTATGCAGCAGGTCACATCCCCTCATCCGGCGACCAACCGGCCACCGAAATGTCCACGCCCTCGCCGCGCAACGGGACCCCCTCGGCCCGCAGCCGGGCCCGCGCCTCCCGCTCGTGACCCGGTGGAAGCCGGCCACCAGCGGTCACCACCCGGTGCCAGGGCACCGAGCCGCCGTGCCGGGCCATGATGGAACCCACCAGGCGCGCGGAGGAACGGCCCGAGCGCTCGGCCAGGGCGTCGGCGACCCCGCCGTACGACATCACCCGACCCTGCGGGATCCGCTCCACCAGGTCCAGCACCGCCTCGACGTACTCGTCAGGAGTCACAATCGGCCACCATATGGGAACGCCGCCGGGCGACGCGGGCGTGACCACGCAGAATGGGCGGGTGCGCGACGCAGTCACGGCCGCCCGACGGGTCGTCGTCAAGATCGGATCCTCCTCGTTGACCACCGCCACCGGCGGCCTGGCCGACGAGCGGGTCGACGCGCTGGTCGACACCCTGGGCCGACTCGCCGCCGAGGGACGCGAGGTCGTGCTGGTCTCCTCGGGCGCGATCGCCGCCGGCCTCGCCCCGCTCGGGCTGATCCGACGTCCGCGCGACCTGGCCACCCAGCAGGCCGCCGCCAGCGTCGGCCAGGGCCTGCTGATCGGCCGGTACGCGGCCAGCTTCGCCCGGCACGGCCGCACCGTCGGGCAGGTGCTGCTCACCGTCGACGACGTGACCCGGCGGGCGCACTACCGCAACGCGTACCGCACGCTGCGCAAACTGCTCGACCTGCACGCGGTCCCGATCGTCAATGAGAACGACACGGTGGCCACCGAGGAGATCCGGTTCGGCGACAACGACCGCCTGGCCGCCCTGGTGGCCGCGCTGGTGCACGCCGACCTGCTGGTGCTCCTCTCCGACGTGGACGCACTCTGGACGGGCGACCCGGCCCGCCCGCAGTCGACCCGGATCCCGGAGGTCCGCAGCGACGAGGACCTCGCCGGGATCACCATCGGCGGCGCCGGCCGGTCCGGGGTCGGCACCGGCGGCATGGTGACCAAGGTCGAGGCGGCCCGGATCGCCACCGGCTTCGGCATCCCCGTGGTGCTCACCTCCGCCGACCTGGCCACGTCGGCGCTGGCCGGCGAGCCCGTCGGCACGTTGTTCCACCCGCAGCGGCAGCGCCCGACGGCCCGGCTGTTCTGGCTGGCCCACGCCACCTCGCCCCGAGGGCGGCTGCACCTGGACCCGGGCGCGGTGGCCGCCGTCGTCGGGCGGCGCAAGTCGCTGCTGCCCGCCGGCATCACCGCCGTGGACGGCACGTTCACCGCCGGCGACCCGGTGGACCTGGTCGACACCGCCGGGGCCCCGGTCGCCCGTGGCCTGGTCAACTACGACGCGGTGGAACTGCCCGGGCTGCTCGGTCGCTCCACCTCCGAACTCGCCGCGGCGCTCGGCCCGGCGTACGAACGGGAGGTCGTCCACCGCGACGACCTCGTACTGCTGTAAGCCAACCGCCCAGCTGAGGAGTAGTCGATGAGTGAGCGCCAGCGAATGAATCATCAGCTCAGGGCGTCGGTGCCTCAGGACGGCACGGAGCGAAGCGGAGTGCCGGCATGAGCGTCGTCGAGCAGGCGCGACGGGCGCGGGACGCCGCCGCCGACCTGGCCGTGGCCACCCGTACGGTCAAGGACGCCGCGCTGGTGGCGATGGCCGACGCGCTGGTGGCGCGTACCCCGGAGATCCTGACCGCGAACGAGACGGACCTGGCGGCCGGCCGGGAGGCCGGGCTGAGCGCGGCCGTGCTGGACCGGCTCGCCCTCGACGCGGGCCGGGTGACCGGCATCGCCGACGCGCTGCGCCAGATGGCCGCGCTGCCCGACCCGGTCGGCGAGGTGGTCCGCGGCTCGACGCTGCCCAACGGCCTGGAGCTGCGCCAGATCCGGGTGCCGTTCGGGGTGGTCGGCATCATCTACGAGGCACGCCCGAACGTGACCGTGGACGCCGCCGGGATCTGCCTCAAGTCCGGCAACGCCGCGCTGCTGCGCGGGTCGTCCTCGGCCGCGCACTCCAACGCCGCGCTGGTCGCGGTGCTGCGCGACGCGATCGCCGACGCCGGCCTGCCGGCCGACGCGGTGCAGCTGCTCGACGCCAGCTCCCGCGACTCGGTCAAGGAGCTGATGCGCGCCCGAGGGCTGGTCGACGTGCTCATCCCGCGTGGCGGCGCGTCGCTGATCCGCACCGTGGTCGAGGAGTCGACGGTGCCGGTGATCGAGACCGGGGTGGGCAACTGCCACGTCTACGTCGACGCCGCCGCGGACGTGGCGAAGGCCGTCGCGGTCACGCTGAACGCCAAGACGCAGCGCCTGTCCACCTGCAACACCGCCGAATCGCTGCTGGTGCACACGGACGTCGCCGACGCGTTCCTGCCGCCGATGCTGGCCGCGTTCGCCGAGGCCGGCGTGACCGTGCACGGCTCCCCCGAGGTGACCGCGTACTCCGCCGCCGTGGTCCCGGCGACCGAGGAGGACTTCGCCACCGAATACCTGTCGGCCGACATCTCGGTCGCGGTGGTCGACTCGCTGGACGCGGCGGTCGCGCACATCCGCCGCTTCGGCACCGGGCACACCGAGGCGATCCTCACCGACTCGGCGAGCGCGGCCCGCGACTTCGTCGCCCGTGTCGACGCGGCGGCGGTGATGGTGAACGCCTCGACCCGGTTCACCGACGGGGGCGAGTTCGGCTTCGGGGCGGAGATCGGCATCTCGACGCAGAAGCTGCACGCCCGGGGCCCGATGGGCCTGCCCGAGCTGACCAGCACCAAGTACGTCGTCACCGGGGACGGGCACCTGCGCTAGGGCCGATGTCAGCCCGGCTGCGCGGCGGCTCCGGCCGCCGCCGGTCGGGCGGCCCGGATCGCGGACAGCGTGGCGTGCACGTCGAACTGGTGACCGTCGCCGCTCTCCCAACCCCCGTCGCTGCGCTGGGTCTCGGCGAGCCGCCGCAGGGCCCGCACCATGATCCAGTCGTGCAGGCCGATGCCGACCCGGCGCAGCGTGGCCCCCAGCCAGGCCACGTCGCCCGGCGACATCGTGGGCATCCGTTCGGCGAGCACCACCTGGATCCGCGCCGACTCCTGGAACATCTCCTGACGGTGCAGCACGGCGGCGCTCAGCCAGCCCGCCGCGAGAAACGACGGCCAACTGCCGTCCGGGCGCAACCGCGCGACGATCGACTGGGCCGCCGCCTGCACCACACCGGCGTACGCCCCGCCGACCCGGTGATCGAGCGGGCCGGATGCGCGGGCGTCCAGGCCGGCGACGGTCAGCCAGAAGCCGGCGTTGGCGGTGAGGAAGAGTTTGGCCTCCGGATCGCCGGGGCGGGCCCACTCCGGGGCCGAGCCGGTCAGCGAGAGGTCCTCGTCCCAGCCGCCGTCGGCCTGCTGCCGGGACGCCAACCAGTCCAGTGCCCGGCGGGCGGCGGGACGGCCCAGCGCGCCCAGGTCGTCCAGCTCGGCGAGGCGGAAGCAGGTGGCGTCGACCGAGGCGACCTCGCCACCCCAGCTCGCCGGCCAGCCGCCGTCCGACGACTGGCCGATCTCGGCCGTCTCCAACAGCTCCGGCGGCACCGGCGTGCCGTTGCGCAGCCAGGAGAGGCGGGCGCGTTCCACCGCGTCCCCATGCGCCACGACGAACCCGATCGCGGCTTCCAAGTCGACCACGGCGGTGACGCTACCTGCGCAGACACGATCCCGCCTCGGGGAATCGGCCAGCTGGAAATGGCTGCGTCGCTCCGGCCGGAGCGCCGTACGGAGGCACTTGCGTCGATTTACCGCCGTCGGCCGCGGTGTGTAGAACCGCGCCGGGGCGGCGCCGCGTGGCGTCGCCCCGGTGGGCCGGTCAGTACGCGGGCAGTGCCGGGTCGATCTGCTTGATCCAGGAGAGCACGCCGCCCTGCACGTGCACGGCGTCGCGGAACCCGGCCGCCTTGAGCGCGGCGAGCGCCTCCGCCGAGCGGACACCGGACTTGCAGTGCAGCACGATCTGCTTGTCCTGCGGGAGCTTCGCCAGCGCCTCGCCAGAGATGATGTCGCCCTTGGGGATGAGGGTGGAGCCGGGGATCCGCACGATCTCGTACTCGGCCGGCTCCCGCACGTCGACGAGGAAGATGTCCTTGCCGGCGTCCTGCCACTCCTTCAGCTCCAGGGCGGTGATGGTCGAGTCGAGCGTCGCCTCCTGGGCCTCCTCGGAGACCGCGCCGCAGAAGTCCTCGTAGTCTTCCAGCAGGTCGGTGACGGTCGGGTTCTCGCCGCAGAGCACGCAGTTCGGGTCCTTCCGAACCTTGATCTTGCGATACTCCATCTCCAGGGCGTCGTAGACCATCAGGCGGCCGACCAGCGGCTCACCGATGCCGGTGAGCAGCTTGATGGCCTCGTTCACCTGGATCGAGCCGATCGACGCGCAGAGCACGCCGAGCACGCCTCCCTCGGCGCAGGACGGGACCATGCCGGGCGGCGGCGGCTCCGGGTAGAGGCACCGGTAGCAGGGGCCGTGCTCAGCCCAGAACACCGACGCCTGGCCGTCGAAGCGGTAGATCGAGCCCCAGACGTACGGCTTGCCGAGCAGCACCGCCGCGTCGTTGACCATGTACCGGGTGGCGAAGTTGTCGGTGCCGTCGACGATCAGGTCGTACTGGGCGAAGATCTCGCGGACGTTCTCGCGGTCCAACGCGGTGTTGTGGATCTCCACGTTGACCAGCGGGTTGATCTCGCGGATCGACGCGGCGGCGGACTCGGCCTTGGAACGGCCGACGTCGGACACGCCGTGGATGACCTGGCGCTGGAGGTTCGACTCGTCGACGGTGTCGAAGTCGATGATGCCGAGGGTGCCGACCCCCGCCGCGGCGAGGTAGAGCAGGGCGGGCGACCCGAGGCCACCGGCGCCGACACAGAGCACCCGGGCGTTCTTCAGCCGCTTCTGCCCGGCCACCCCGACGTCCGGGATGATCAGGTGGCGCGAGTAGCGGCGGATTTCGTCAACGGTCAGCTCGGCGGCGGGCTCGACGAGCGGGGGCAACGACACGGTGAACTCCCCGGGATCGGCGGTGTGACCGCGCCATTGTTGCTCGCCCGGGCCACTCTCGGCCATGAGGGAGGACACGTGGCCCGCGATGCGGGAGGGGAATAACCGGCGGCCGGTCGCTCAGGGGACGATGTCGCCGCCGTAGCGACGGCCGTCGAGGTACGGCCAGGCGTTGGCCAGGCAGCCCTGCAACCCGTACGTCTGCTGCTGCATCACCGGTGCGGGCTCCCCCGGGCCGGGGCATGCCTCGTGCTGCTCGCCGAACTCGTGGCCGACCTCGTGGTTGATGACGTAGGTGCGGTACGTCTCCAGCGGGGCCCCGTAGTCGGGCACCGCCTCCTGCCAGCGCGCCAGGTTGATGATGACCTGGCCGGGCAGCCGGCAGGAGGTGTAGCGCTCGGTGGTCAACCCGCCCTCGGCGCACATCCGCTCCGACGTGACCGGGGTGGCGAGGTAGACGGTGAAGTCGGCGGCGTCGACGTCGGCCACCCGCTGCACCCGCAGCTCACCGGAGGCGATCCAGCTGCGCGGGTCGGCCAGCACCTCGTCCACCCGCGCGGCGAACGCGTCGGCGTCCTGACCGCTGCCCCGTTCGACCACGACCCGGTAGCGGCGCAGCGGTCCGTCCGTACCGTGCACGGATGTTCCCCCGTCGGCGACGGTGAAGCGTCCCGCGCCGACCGACGGGTAGCCGCTGGGCACCGGGTGGGCCTCCCCGCCGCCCAGGCCCATTCCGCCCTGGGTCGGGGTGGGCGGTACGTCGGCCGTCGGTTCGTCGCCCCGCGTCGCGGTCACGCCGACTGCGGTGGCGGTGGCGGCCACGAGCAGGCCGAGCAACAGGCTGCGGCGTCGGCGGCGGCGCATCCGCAGGACCGTGGGACGCGCATCCTCGTACGCGGACCGGTCGGGCGGCTCGGGCGGGCCGTAAGGGGACGACGGCGTCATGACGTCCAGCCTGCCAGATTATTCGGGCAATTCTCCGCTTTTAGCTTCTATTACCGCAATACCCCTCATGGGGCCGGTTGTCTCAGAGAGCCGGCCCGGCGTAACGCCGACCGTCGACGTACGGCCACGGGTTGACCCGACACCCGTTGAGAAAGAGGGTCTGCTGCATCATCACCGGCGCCGGACGCCCCGCGCCCGGGCAGCGCTCGTGCCGGTGCCCGAGCTGGTGACCCACCTCGTGGTTGACCACGTACGTCCGGTAGACCGCCAGCGGCACGCCCGCCGACACGTAGTGCGGCACCGACAACCGCCACCGATCCAGATTGATGATCACCTGGCCGGGCGCGCGGCAGGAGGTGTACGGCCGCCCGCCGATCCGGATGTCCACGCCACCCTCGGCGCACATCCGGCCCGCCGTACGGGCGGTCGCCAGGTAGACGGTGAAGTCCCGGGGAGCGTCCCCCGGGACCTGCTGCAACCGCAGCCGGCCGCTGTCGACCCAACTGCCCGGCCCGGCGAGCGCCACCTGGACGGCCTGCGCGAACGCGGCGATGTCCTCGTTGCTGCCCGACTCGACCGCCACCCGGTAGCGGCGCAGCTCACCCGCCCGGCCCAGCACCGGGCCGGCGTGGTCGTCGTGGCTGAACCGGCCGGTACCCGCGGTCGGCACCGCACCGGGCAACCGCAGCACCGGCGACGGGCTCGGCGACGCGGCGGTGGCGGTCGGCGACAGATCCGCCGACGGCGGCAGCGGCCCGGCCGCCGACGGCGGCAGCGGCCCGGCCACCAGCGGCGGCGGCCCGATCTCGTCGGCAGTCAGCCGATCCGGTGGCACCCCCGGACCCTCGGCGATCACGGTCACCGCCGCGCCGACAGCCAGCACCACCGCCACCAGCTGGGCGATCAGTGCGAGGCGACGGCGGCGGCGAGCGGACCTGAACATCCCGGTCAGCCTGCCAGATCGGACGGCCGAGCGGCCTCCTCCGTTTCGGCGAGCAGGCCGACCACCGCCCGGGCGACCAGCCGGGGAACCTCCAGCTGAGCCACGTGACCGACACCGCCGAGCATCAGCAGGCGGCTGTCCGGGATGACCCGGGCGGTCTGGGGCGCGACGCGAACGTCGACCAGCCGGTCCTGCCGGCCACCCACCACAAGCGTCGGCGCGCGCACCGCCCCGGCGAGCCGCCACAGCGAGCCCGGCCCCGGCAGATACGCCCGCAGGAAGCTGGAGACCAGCCCCCGGAACGTCCGGACGTACGCGGCCGCGTAGTGCTCCGCCTCGTACCGGACCCGGATCTCCTCCAACGCCTCGGCCCGGCGCTGCGCACAGATGCGGCTGAGGTCGGCGACGCACGCCTCCAACACCTGCTGGGCCATCACCTCGGGCGCGAGTTGGGTGAGCCGCCGGGCGACCAGCCGTTCACCGCGCGGAATGGCCAGCACCGGCAGCATCCTGCCCTGCAACGACCGCCGGAAGTCCAGAAACGGCAGCGCCGGAGAGATCAGGGTGAGGGTGCGGACCAGGTCGGGCCGCAGCCCCGCCACCTGGACCGAGACCGCGCCACCCAGCGAGTTGCCGAACAGGTGCACCGGCCCCCGACCGGAGTGCTCGATCCACCGGATCACCAGGTCGGCGAAGGCCGGGATCGTGTAGCGCGGGCCCGGCTCGCTGCGGCCGAACCCGGGCAGGTCGATGGCCTGGCCGTCCAGCCGGTCGGCGAGCAGGCCGGCCAGGTCGGTCCAGTTCTGCGACGAGCCGCCCAGCCCGTGCACGTACAGCGCCGGCTCCGCGTCGACGGTCGTCGCCGGAGTGTCCCGCACATAGGTGACGACGCCGTCGAGGCGGACCTCCCGGCCCGGCCACGGCGGCGGCACACCGACCTCGGGGAGGAG
The DNA here is from genome assembly GCF_040675595.1 of Micromonospora sp. NPDC049580. Classification (NCBI taxonomy): domain Bacteria; kingdom Bacillati; phylum Actinomycetota; class Actinomycetes; order Micromonosporales; family Micromonosporaceae; genus Micromonospora; species Micromonospora sp. NPDC049580. The sequence goes on along the minus strand of NZ_JBFAPG010000157.1, from coordinate 1,285 downwards.
GTGGTCCGGCCAGAGGGAGGCGCGCTTCATCCTCCCAGTCTGCCTCGGACCACTCAGGACAGCAGCGCCTCCAGCCGACGATTGACCGCCGCCAGCGTCGCCCGGACCACCGCCTGTCGCGGATCGCCGGCCACCAGGGCCGAGCCGGCGAGCTGCTCGACCCAGCCCTCGCAGACCAGCAGCACCACCACCGTGGCCACCTCGCAGTTGCCGAACGGCACCACCGCCGCGTGCTCGACGAAGCAGCGGCCGCGCTCGGCGTTCTCGGCGCCGCGCAGCAACTCGTCCACGGCGGCGGCGGCGGCCACCGCACAAAGGCGCAGCACGTAACCGTCCACCGCCGGCCCGGTCGCGTACCCGGCCGCGCTGTCGTCGCCGGCCAGCAGCCGCACCTCCACGTTGGCGTCCAGACCGAAGGTGCTGACCTGCACGTGGTCGATGACCACACGCGGCCCCGGCACGCCGCCGGTGTCCAGAGGCCGAGAGGGCGCCGACTCCGTCGTGGTCACCTGACCGCCGGAGTACGACGTACCGACCGTCGCCGGGCTGCCGGTGGCTCCGCCAGTGGGCGCGGCCGAGACCGAGCCGGGTTCCTCGACGGTGGCGCGGCCCCGGTGCGGGGCGCCCGCCCGCCGTCGACGCGCGGCGTCCGGCCCGGCCCACTGCTCCGGGCCCGCCGGCGTGGCCTCGACCCGACCGCCCGACGACCGAGCGATCGAGGGCGCCTCGGCGGTCCGCGGTTCCGCGCCGGTGTCGCGCGGCTCGGCAGGCCGCGCCTCGACAGATCGCGGTTCGACGGGACGCGTCTCGGCAGCTCGTCGCTCGGCGGGGCGCGGGTCGGCGGATCGCGGCTCGGCAGCGCGACGGCGGACCGGCGGGGCTGGCGTGGTGGGCAGGCCGGGCACGTTCTGCGGGGCGGCGGCCAGCCCCATCCGTTCCTGGAGCAGCCGGGCCACCTGTCGACTCACCTCGGCCGGATCGGCACCGTCGGCCAGGTCCAGTCGGAGACTGTGCGCGCCGGCCGGCGTACGGCGCAGGGCGGCGTCCCGAACGCCGGCCACCTCCCGTACCGCGTCCAGGATGGCGTTGACGTCGAACCCCTCGGGACGCTCCCGCAACGGAGCGGGCTCGTCGTCGCGGCGCAGGTGGGTGGCGATGCGCGCGAGTTCTGGGGTTTCGGCGGGTGGCTCCACGGCTGGCGGCTCCGGCACAACGGGCACGTCCGGTTCCGCGGGGACGCGCTGCGGCAGCACCGCCGACGTGTCGGGCCGTCGCCCGCCGTCGG
>NZ_JBFAPG010000156.1:0-12133 GCF_040675595.1 Micromonospora sp. NPDC049580 | reverse complement strand
CCGGGGTGCTGGTGCACCCCGGCCCGAGCCGATCGGTGGCTGCTCAGCAGCGCGCCGCTCGGCGTGTCGTGTCGCCCAGCCGCCAACGATCACGAAGCACCGGGCGCATTCGTCACCGCAGCGAGAAGTCCACCACCCGCAGTGGAGAGTCGAACACCAGGTAGACGTCGTGGGTGCCGGCGGTCCGGGCCACCTCGGCGCTGACGTTCACGTACCGGTAGTCGTCGCCGGTGCTGGGCACGGTGGCCGTACCGAGCAGCCGGCCGGTGGGCGAGCCCAGCCGGACCTGGATCGTGCCGGCGCCCGCCGCCGCCCTGGCGACCCTCGCCGTGAACGTGTGGGCGCCGGGGCGCAGCACGGAACCGGCGAAGGAGATCCATTGACCGGCGGCGGTGGCGCCGACGGCCGTACCCTGTGCCTTCGTCTCGTCGACGAGCCGGACCCCCGCGTACCTGTCGAAGTTCTCGGCCCGGGTGGTCCGCGAGAGGTCCCGGGCCGGGATCGTCTCACCGCGCACCGCGACCGCCGTCCGGGCCCGAATGTCCTCGGCGTTCGCGCCGACCAGCAGGTCGTACGTGGACGACTCGACCGCCCACCGGCTGCGGGTGACGTCCCAGTTCGCCAGGTCGGCGACGGGCAGCCGGAGCGTCACGGCCCGGGTCTGCCCCGGTGCGAGCTGCACCCGCTGGAACGCCTTGAGCGCCCGGATCGGGGTCTTCACTCGGGAGGTGCGCTGGTGGGTGTAGAGCTGGACGACCTCGGACCCGGCTCGGCTGCCGGTGTTGGTCACGTCGACGCGGACAGTGATGGTGCCGTCGGCCGCGACCGAGCGGGCGTCGGTGCGGGGCTGGCCGTACCGGAACCGGGTGTACGACAGCCCGTGGCCGAACGGATAGAGCGGCTTCGCGGTGCCGTAGAGGTAGGTCTGCCCGGACGAGATGATGTCGTAGCCCAGCAGGTCCGGCGGTAGTTGCCGATCCGAGCGGTACCAGGTCTGGGTGAGCTTGCCGGACGGGTTGCGGTCACCGAACAGGACGTCGGCGACGGCGTGCCCGGTCTCGGCGCCCGCGTGGGTGGTCCAGACGATGGCCGGGACGTGCTCCTGCTCCCATCCGATGGTGACCGGGTAGCTGGTCTGCAGCACCAGCACGGTGCGCGGGTTGGCCTTGGTCACGGCCTTGACCAGCGCTTCCTGGCCGGCGCTCAACGCCGTCGAGGTCCGGTCGTGCGCCTCGCGCCCGTTGATGAACGGGTTGCTGCCGACCACCAGGACGGCGCTGTCGGCCGCCTTCGCCGCCGCGACGGCCCGGTCGACTCCGCTACTGATCACCTCACGCTGGAAGTGGGTTGCGTCCGCCGCGGTGGACGCGCCGAGTGTGAGCGCGCCGTCGTCGCCGACCGTGACGTAGGTGTTGACGCCGAACCAGCTCTCCGTCGTTTCGTAGCCGGCGTAGCGCAACGCGACCGTCCCGTCGGCCTGCGGTTCCAGCGTGAACTGCTGCTGGACGAACCAGCCGTTCGGCTGCTCGTCACGCGTGATGAAGGGCCCCCAGTTGTAGCCGAGGTAGCGGCCGTTGGCGGCGTTGCGCAGCGTCACCACGTTCTGTCCCCAGTCGACGCTGTCGAACTGGGCCGCGAGCGAGGCGTCGGCGCCGGTCACGGCGACCGGGTCGGCGTCGGTGGTGCCGGTGGCCGTGACGTACCGGCCGGTCGCCGGGTCCTTCAGGGCGATCCGGTCCGCGCCGTCGAGCCCGTCGACGCTGGCGGAGCTGCCCAGCCGCTCGCGGATGCCGTCCAGCGCGGTCACCTGGTACGGCAGGTCGGCGCCGTACCAGTCGGAGTAGAGGGTGTCGGCCAGCGGACCGAGCACGGCCACCTTGCGGGTCCGGGACGGGTCCAGCGGAAGAGCCTGTCGGGAGTTCTTCAGCAGCACCATCGCCTCGCCGGCGGCCTGACGCGCCAGCCGCTGGTGCTCGGGGCTGTTGATGACGTCCGGGGTGATACCGCCGTAGCGACCGCCTCCCGGGTCGAACTCACCGAGGCGGAACCGGACGTTCAGGGTCTCGGAGATCCGGGCGTCGATGTCCGCCTCGGTGAGCAGGCCGCTGGCGAGGGCCTGCTTGATGGCGGTGACGGTCGGCTGGGCGTTGGTGTCGTCGGTGATGAAGCTGTTGAGGCCGGCCTTGACGATCGCGGCGTTCCCCTCGGCCTGGTTGGGGTAGTACCCCTGCGAGGCGACGAGGTTGTTCGGTGCCCACGCGTCCGTGACGTTCATCAGGGGCTTGTCGGTCCAGCTCCGTACCACCGTCGCCAGGTCCGGGTCCACGGTCGCGGGACGGCCGTTGACCAGGTTGTACGAGGCCATCACGCCGGTCGCCGCGTCGGCGGCGATGGCCGGTTTGAAGGCGGCCCGGTCGTACTCGTTGAGCACCCGTGGAGGCACGTTCGACGAGGTGACATCGCGCCGGACCTCGTTGTTGTAGGCCAGGTAGTGCTTGAGGGTCGGCGCGCTCTTCAGGTGGTCCGGGTCCCCGCCGGACATCCCCGAGCCGTACGCGGTGGAGATCTTCGCGGTGAGCAGCGGATCCTCGGAGTAGCCCTCCTCGTTGCGGCCCCACCGAGGATCGCGGAGCAGGTTGACCACCGGCGCCCAGAGGTTGAGACCCCAGACCCGGGGGTTCTGCGCGTGGTAGCCGCGCGCCTCGTCACCCACGGCCGAGCCGACCCGCTGGATCAGGTCGGTGTCCCAGGTGCTCGCCATGCCCAGCGGCTGCGGGAAGGACGTGCCGCGAGCCTTCACGACCGCGCCGTTGTTGTCGATGTCGGTCGACCAGGCGACCCCGTGCAGCGCCTCGGTACCGGTCTTGAACAGGCCGATGCCCAACCGGGGGACGGCCGGTTGGTACTGGTGCAGCCAGGAGATCTTCTCGTCCAGGGTGAGCCGGCCGAGCAGGTCGTCGACCCGGACCTGGACGGGCAGGTGAGGGTTACGGAACGGGTAGGTGGGATCGGCGTGTGCCGTGCCGGGGACGGCCGGTAGGACGAGCAGTGCGAGCGCGAGCGCGGTGATTCCGCGCCGAAGGCGCCTGTTCCGCATGCGGTTCTCCTCATGTCGTACGACAGGCGCCAGGGGGCGCCGAGACCGGCGTGGCCAGGCTCGACACCCGGCTGACGGGCCTGAACGACGAATCGTCGAAGCGCTTCGACGATCCGGCCGCGTTGACCACGGCCATGAATGTGGTGATCGCCAGACTATAGACGTACACCTATGGGCGAGCAATACCGGCCAGCGGACCCGGCCGGGTCACCCCCACCGCCGACCGGGGCTGGGTTGATCTAGCGGGTAGGCTCGTTACCGCTGGTGCGGCCCGCGCCGCGCGCCGATCCAGGGGGACGTCACCAGGTGAGCGCCCATTCGATGGTGTTGTTCGTGCTCGCTGCCGTCGCGGTCATCGTCGCCGTGCGGTGGGTGGCGTCGCGCACCGGCCTGCCGGCGGCGGCGCTGCTGCCGCTCATCGGCATCGCGTACGCGCTGCTCCCCGGCCCCAACGTCAGCCTCGACCCCGAGCTGGTGCTCATGGTCGTGCTGCCGCCGCTGCTCTACAGCGCCGCACTGGACTCCTCGCTGCTGGACATCCGGCGGAACCTGCGCATCGTGGTCAGCCTGTCCGTCGTCCTGGTGCTTCTCACCGGAGTACTCGTCGGCATCGGGTTCCACCTGTTCGTCGCCGGGGCGACGCTCGCCGCCGGAATCGCGGTCGGCGCCGCGATAGCTCCGCCCGACCCGGTGGCCGCCCTGGCGGTGGGCCGGCGCGTCAACCTGCCCCCGAAGATGGTCACGATCATCCAGGGCGAGGGGCTGCTGAACGACGCGACGGCGCTGACGATGCTCAGCGTGGCGGTGGCCGCCGCCGTCGGCGGGACGTTCTCGTTCCCCGCCGCCGTCGCGCAGTTCGTGCTGGCGGCAGTCGGTGGCGTCGCTGTGGGTGCGGCCGTCGCCTGGGCGAAACGGCTGGCCCGACCTCTCACCGCGGACCCGTTGCTGTCCAACGCGATCTCGCTGGCGACACCGTTCGTGGCCTACCTGCTGGGCGAGGCGCTGCACGTCTCCGGCGTGCTCGCCGTCGTGATCGCCGGGCTGATCGTCGGTCACCAGACGCCGCAGGTCGGGTCCGGGGCCGCCCGGCTGCAGACCAGCGCGGTGTGGCGGCTGGTCGACTTCCTCCTCGAAGGCTTCGTCTTCCTGCTGATCGGCCAGCAGCTTCCGGAGGTCGTCAAGGGACTGCGCCAGTACGACACGTCGACCATCGTCATCGCCGTCGCGGTGTCCGTGGGCGTGGTGCTGCTCCTGCGCCCCGCCTGGCTGGTGATGACGCAGTCGCTCCCCCGCTCCCTGCACACCCGCCTGGGTGGCATCTCCGAGCAGGACGACACCGACGAGCCGAGCACCGCACGGCAGATCGCCCGGGCCGACCGCAACGCCCGCCGCCTCACCTCCCGGGAGGTGGTGGCGCTGAGCTGGTCCGGTACGCGCGGCGTCATCAGCCTGGCTGCGATCTTCACACTGCCGCTGACCACCGACGACGGGTCACCCTTCCCCGACCGCGACCTCCTGCTGTTCTGCACCTTCGTGGTCGTGCTCGTCACGCTCGTCGGGCAGGGCCTGACCTTCGCACCGCTCGTGCGGATGCTCGGCCTGCGCGCCAACGAGACGGACCAGGCCCGCGTACGCAACGAGGCCCGTTCGGCGGCGGTGGAGGCCGCCCTGGCCCGCCTCGACGAGGTCGCCGCCGCCGAGCCGGACAGCACGGTGGCCGTCAACACCACCCGGACCCAGTTGCTGGCCCGCCTGGCGCGTTACCGCGGGCGACTCGACCTGCTCGAGCAGAGCGGGTCAGAAGAACTACCCACCTCCCCGCAGTACGAGACGGCGCTGCGGGTCCGCCGCACGGCCCTCGACGCGCAGCGCGAGGAGTTGGTGCGCTGGCGGGACTCCGGTCGGCTGCCGGACGAGGAACTGCGGGTCCTGGAGCGGGAACTCGACCACGAGGAGTTGCTGCTCCCGAAGCGGCAGTAGCCATCCCGGCCGGTCGGTTCGCCGGCATTCGTTCCACCTTCCACCCCGGGGGTAGGGCCTGCCCCACCGGCGACCTTCCCGCTCACCGGCTGTCACCTGGACAGGCCGTTTCATAGCGTCACAGAGGAGCCATCGAAACGATTTCCTGTTCGCCACGGGGGTGGTCGCGCGAAGTTCTCCATCGAAGACCCGCCAGTCGTGAATGACGGGTCGCCCGGGACGTTCTCCCGGATCGCCGACGTCGACGCGCTGCGCGCCGTGGCGCTGCTCCTCATCCTGGTTGTCAACATCGCCTTCTTCGCCTCCGGCTACCCCTTCCATCTGGTCCCCGATCCCGCCCACGACTCGTGGGGCGACCAGGCGGCCCGGTGGGTGGTCGAGGCGCTCCCCGCGATGAAGGCCTACCTGCTCTTCTCCTTCCTGTTCGGCTACAGCTTCACGCTCCAGCTCGACTCCGCCGCTCGGCGGGGCGTCGACTTCGCTCCCCGGTTCCGGCGACGGCTGGCCGGGCTCTTCGTGCTCGGGATCCTGCACGCGGTGCTGTTGTTCCAGGGCGACATCCTGACCACGTACGCACTGCTCGGCCTGGTCCTGCTCGCCACGCGAAGAGTCGCCGTCGGGACCGCGCTGCGCGCCGCCGTCCTGCTGACCGGCGGAATCGGTTTCGTCCTCGCGCTCGCCGGCTCCTCACCGACGTCGTCGGGAACCGGCGGCTCCTGCGTCGGGCGCAGCAGCTGGGCTATCCGATCGGCCTGGCCGGTGCGGTGGTCTTCGCCTCGGGTGGGGGCACCGCCAACCTGACCGGACTGACGGTGGGCCTGGACCGAGCAGCGGTGGCCACGGCTGCGGGCCACGGACCCGGCCTGACGGGCCCGCCCTGGCCGTCCGGACAGGACGGTCGGGGCCGTCTGTCGGTCGTCTGCGCTGGCTGTGCGGCGTCGGCGAGAGGCTGGGACGACGAGGGGAACGTGATGGCGAACAGCGTGCCGTGGTCGAGGCGGCTCGTGACGTCGATCGTGGCGCCGTGCGCCCCCCGTCACTGCCCCTCGCGCCGGGTGGCGCGCCGCCGGTTCAGCCTCGCAGGGCGTCGTCGACGCCTGTCTCGTGCCGGCCCAGGTACACCGGTTCACGCCGTGACAGCACGTCCCACGCCGCCTTGTCGGCGGCGCCGTACTCGCGCGCGACGCCCCGGCGCCACAGCGGCGCGTACCGCTTGGCCGTCTCGTCGCCCACGCCGTTGGCCTCGACGCCGAGGGCCCGGCAGAGCGTGACAGCCCGGTCCAGGTGAAAGGACTGGGTGACTACGGTGGCCTGGCGCACCCCGAAGATCTGCCTGGCCCGGGCGCAGGAGTCGTACGTGTCGAAGCCGGCGTGGTCGAGCACCACCTTCTGGTCGGGCACCCCCCGGTCGACCAGCCACTGCCGCATTGCGCCCGGCTCGTCGTACCCCCAGTTCATGTGGTCACCGGAGACCAGGATGGCATGGACCTTGCCGGCCGTGAGCAGTTGCCGCGCGATCTCCAGCCGGGCGGCCAGGAACGCCGACGGCTGCCCGCCGGGGTCGACCTGGGCGCCCAGCACCAGGGCCACCGGCGCCTCGGGAACGTCCTCGACGGTGAAGGTCCGGCCCTCCGCGCCAGAGCGGACCCACACCACGCTGCCCCCGGTGACCGCGCCGGCCAACACCGCCCCGAGCGCCGCCACCAGCAGGGCGCGGCGCAGCCAGCGTGCCCGGTGGGCGCCACGAATCGCACTGAGCACTCGACGAAGACTCGACACGGCCCCAGTATCGCGGCTCGGGCAAGGACGGTGGGTGTCCATCCACGGCCGACGCGGGGTCGGACCCGACCGGTACGGTAACCGGATCGAATCCCGTCGGTCCCACGGGCCGGCTCGGGTGTGGGGAGGGTGCGTGACGTCCAGGGCTGCCGAGATCGCCGCCGAGCAGGCGTACTTCGATGCGGCGGCGGCGCACCGGAACCGACGTCGCGATGACCTGCGGCACCTGCCGTCCGCCGCGGCCCACTCCGGCGCCGCCGCGCACCTGCGCCGGTACGCCGACGCGGCGCAGCGGGCGTTGGGTGCGACGGACGAAGCGGTGGCGTTCGGCCGGGTGGACGCAGAGACGGGCGACACCTGGTACGTCGGGCGGCACCTGATCCGGGACGCCGACGGCGAGGTGCTGGTGGTCAACTGGCAAGCGCCGGCCGCCGCAGGCTGGTTCGAGGCCACCCCGGAAAACCCAGCGGGGGTACGTCGCAAGCGCGCCTTCATCTGCGCCGGGAACACGATCGAGGAGGTCGCCGACACCATCCTCGCCGAGATCGCCGAGGCGGTGGACGCGCAACTGCTGGCCGATCTGGCCCGGGGGCGTACCGGCACCATGCGGGACATCGTGGCCACCATTCAGGCCGCCCAGTTCGCCCTGATCCGCGCCCCGCGCGACCAGGTGCTGGTGATCGAGGGTGGTCCCGGCACCGGCAAGAGCGCCGTGGCACTGCACCGGGTGTCCTGGCTGCTGTTCCAGCACCGGGACGACATGTCGGCGCAGGATGTGCTGGTGGTCGGGCCGCACCCGACCTTCGTCCGGTACATCGGCCAGGTGCTGCCGGCGCTGGGCGACGACGGGGTGGAACTGCGCGACGTCGGCCGGCTCGGCCCGGATGTGCCGCGGGGCCGCACCGAGCCCGACGCGGTCGCCCGGATCAAGGGCGAGGCCCGGATGGCGGGTCTACTGGCCCGCGCGCTGGACGCCCGGATCGGCGCCCCGGACCCGGCCGAGCGGCTGCTGGTCGGCGGCCGTTTCGTCACCCTGCCCGGTGTCGAAGTGGCCGAGGCGCTCGCCGCGGCACGGGCGGCGACCCTGCCGTACGGGGGCCGCCGTGGGCTGCTGCGCGACCGGCTCACCGCCCTGGTCGCCGCCCGGACCGGGCTGGACCCGGCCCGTTCGGAGGCGGTCGGCAATCTCACCGACCGGCTCTGGCCACCGCAGACCCCGGCCGGCTTCCTGCGTGACCTGCTGGGCTCCACCGCGCGGCTGCGGGCAGCCGCCGGGGACGAGTTCACCCCGGCGGAGGTGGCTGCGCTGCACCGGCGTGGCGCGGACCGGTTGTCCCGGGAGACCTGGTCGGCAGCGGACCTGCCGCTGTTGGACGAGCTGGCCCACCTGATCGACGGGCCGGGCCGGCGGTACGCGCACGTGGTGGTCGACGAGGCACAGGACCTGTCCCCAATGCAGTTGCGCGCGGTGGCCCGACGCAGCGCCACCGGGTCGCTGACGGTCGTCGGTGACCTCGCCCAGTCCACCGGCAACTGGGCGCGCGACTCGTGGGACGAGGTGCTCACCCACCTGCCGACCGTGCACCCGGCGAGGATCACCCCCCTGCGGTACGGCTACCGCGTACCCCGCCAGGCGTACGAGACGGCGGCGCCGCTGCTGCCGGTGGCCGCGCCGGGCGTGACACCGGTGGAAGTGGTCCGGGACGGGCCGGCGGACACCGGCGTGCACCGGGTGGGCCTGGCCGAGCTGGCCGGCCGGGCGGTCACGGTGGCGCGGGGGCACGCCGAAGCCGGCCGGTTCGTCGGCATCGTCTGCCCGCCCCGGCAGCGGCGACCGGTCGAGGCGGCGCTGGCCGCGAACGGGATGACCTGGAGCAGCGCCGACCGGGGCGAGTTGGGCGGCGCGATCAACCTGATCAGCCCGCAGGAGGCCAAGGGCCTGGAGTTCGACGCGGTGGTGGTGGTCGAACCGGTGGAGATCGTGGCCAGTGACGAACGCGGCCACCGGCTGCTGTACGTGGCGCTGACTCGCACGACCGGGCACCTGGACATCGTCTGCACGGGCGACCCGGTGCCGCTGGACGCGCCAGTCCGGCCCCGGCCGTCGATGGACGACCCGGCGGACGCGACGTTCACCCGGCGGGAGGCGCACCGGCTTGCCGAACATCTCGCCGGTCAGCTCCGCGGCGCGGCGCCACCGGCGTTCTGGGCCGACGTGCTGGCCGAGCTGCGGGCCAGCCTGCTGCCGGAGGACGCGGTCAGTTCCGGGCGGCCGACGGACGGCTGATGGCGGCCGAATCCAGCCGTCGGCCCACCGTCCACTGCAGGATGTCCTGCTCGATGTCGGCCTTCTTGGCCTTGCTGGGCACCGCGATGCCCAGCTCCCTGGCCAGCGCCCGCAGCTTCACCACGGTGAGCTTCAGGTCGGCGAGGTAGCGGGCGCCGGCCGCCCGGTCGCCGATCGCCGCGAGGTCGGTGCGGACCCGGTTGGTGTCCACGCCGGCCGAAGCCGCCGTCGTCGTCCGGGCGGCGGGCCGGGCCTTGTCGACGACGGCGAGCTTCGCCGCGCCGTCGGCCAGGGCGGCGAGCTGGTCGGCGGGCAGCGCACGGACGAACTCCGCCACCCGCAGGAGTACGGCGTGGGCGAGGTCGGCGGGGTCGGACACCGGTGGCTCTCCTTCTAGGGGCGGGTGCGGGCCAGGAACTCGCTGGCCAGCTGCTGGAGCTCGTACTGCACCTTGTCGTTGGCGTTCGGCACCAGCACGGCGGGCAGGTGCCGTTCACCGGCCGTGCCGAACAGGGTCTTGTTCTCCCGGATGGTCTGCCGGAACACCGGGACCTCCAGGTTGTCGGTGAGCCGCATGTAGTTGCGGGACGCGGTGATCGGACCACCCGCGGCGTACTGGATCATAGTGAACACCACGCCCAGGTACTGCGGGTCGATGGTCGGGCCGGGGGCGGCCACCCGGTTGAAATCGCGGACCAGCTCGGAGACCTTGCTGCGCAGGTAGTCGATGCCGAGTGTGGACAGGTAGTCGGGCTTCGCCGGGGTCAGGATGTGTTCACTGGCCACGATGGCCGTCCGGGTGACCATGGTGAAGTTGGGCGCGCAGTCGATCAGGATGTCGTCGTACCCGGCGAACTCGTCGGTGGCGAGCGCGTCGGCGAGCGCCCGGTGCAGCGGCAGGAAATGCGGGCTGCCGTGCTGAAAGCGTGACCCGCCGAGGGCCGCGGCGAGGTCCAGATCTACGTCGACGAGCTGAAGGTGGGAGGCGATCAGGTCGAGCCGGCCGCCGTCGGGCAGCAGCGCGTTGACCGGCTCCGGGGTGAGCACGTACGGGTGCAGCGCGCCGGTGGGCTCGTCGGCAAGCACCGAGCCGAACCACTGCAGGATGGTCCTCTCGTACGCGAGGTCGGTCTCCCACTCGGCGGCCGGATAGAACGAGAAGGTGAGGCTGGCCTGCGGGTCCAAGTCGATCAGCAGCACCTTGCGGCCACGGGCGGCGAGCTCGGCGCCGAGGTTCATGGTGATCGTGGTCTTACCGACCCCGCCCTTGTAGTTGATGACGGACGTGATGCTCATGCCGGTCCCCGCATCGCGACATGATCTCAGGAACGGGTAGCTCCGGTCGAGGTGAGCACCGGCGTCTCCGAGCAGGACGACACCGACGGGCCCGGTAGCGCCCGGCAGGTCGCCCGCGCCGACCGCAACGTACGCGAAAAAGGCCCCGGCCTGGTGTGAACACCAGATCAGGGCCTTGCTCGTTGGTGCGCCGCCAGGGACTCGAACCCCGAACCCGCGGATTAAGAGTCCGCTGCTCTGCCAGTTGAGCTAGCGGCGCTCGTCGGCAACGGAGAGAACATTAGCACTCCGCCAACTCGGGCTCCAATCCGGTTACCCGGCTCCCCCCTTCGGTCGAGCTTAAGGGACATACAGTCATAAACCGACCGCCAGCTCCGGGGCAGGGGCATGGGTCGGGGCACTGATGGGGCACGATGTCCGCCAGGTACGCGAGAACAGAGGTGGGGATGGCACGGTTCACGCGAGCCGGGGCGGTGGTGGGCGCTCTGACCCTGGCGGCGTCGCTGGCACTGACCGGGTGCGGCGACGAGCAGAAGAAGCCGGAATTCGTCGGCGGGACGTCGACAGATGCAAGTGCCGTACCCGAATCGGCTGCGCCGTCGGCCCCGGGTGCGTCGAGCGCGCCCAGCGGGCCGGCACTGACGCTGAGCCCGGCCAACGGCACGAAGAACAAGCCCGTGAGCACGGAGATCAGCGCCAAGCTCCCGGACGGTGGCAAGGTCGCCTCAGTCACCCTGGCCGCGGCCGGCGGGGGTGCGGTGGAGGGCAAACTGCGCACCGACGGCTCCGCCTGGGTGCCGTCCGCTCCCCTGAAGTACGGCACCAACTACACCGCCACGGTGACCGCTACCGGGCCCGACGGCACGACCAGCCAGGGCACCAGCACCTTCACCACGATGGCCAAGCCGAAGTCGACCATCGGGTCCGGCCTGTACCTCTTCGACGACAAGAGCTACGGGGTCGCCATGCCGGTGGTCACCGAGTTCCACCCGGGCATCCCGAAGAAGGACCGGGCCGCGGTCCAGAAGCGGATGTTCGTCAAGACCGACCCGCCGCAGCCGGGCGCCTGGCACTGGGTCGACAACGGCACCCAGGCCTACTACCGCGCACCGGAGTACTGGCAGCCGGGCACCACCATCACCGTGCGGATCGCGCTGGCCGGCGTGCCGCTGAGCAACGGCAAGTACGGCGACGTCGACCGCAAGGCCACCGCCAAGATCGGCCGGTCGTTCGTGATGAAGGTCGACAACGCCACGAAGAAGATGTCGGTGTACGAGAACGGTGCGCTGTCGCGCACCATCCCGGTGAGCCTGGGCAAGAAGAGCACCCCGTCGTCGAGCGGGACGATGGTCGTGATGGAGAAGAAGGAGTCCACGGTCTTCGACACCCGCGACGATCCGGACCCGGCCAACCGCTACGTCACCGAGATCGACTTCGCTCAGCGGCTCACCTGGGGTGGCGAGTACATCCACGCCGCGCCCTGGTCGGAGCATGTGCAGGGGCGGTCCAACGTCTCGCACGGCTGCGTGAACGTGTCGACGGCGAACGCCAAGTGGCTGTTCGACAAGACGCGGATCGGCGATCCGATCACGATCAAGGGCACCGAGCGCAAGATCGTCGCCGGCAACGGCTGGACGGCATGGAGCCTGAGCTGGTCGGAGTTCGTGAAGGGCAGCGCGCTGCCGGTGCCCAAG
>NZ_JBFAPG010000155.1:0-12134 GCF_040675595.1 Micromonospora sp. NPDC049580 | reverse complement strand
GGTGAATGATCACCGGCCCGGCGTGCGGGTTACGTCGTACGTCAGCTCTTGAAAGCGTCCTTGATCTTCTCGCCCGCCTGCTTGAGCTTGGCCGTGGACTGGTCTGCGCGCCCCTCGGCCTCGAGCTGCTCGTTGTCGGTGGCCCGACCGGCGCCTTCCTTGAGCTTGCCGGCCGCGTCCTCGCTGGCGTTGTTGATCTTGTCATCGATACCCATGTGCCAACCTCCATTGCGAGCGTCGCTACGACCTCAGCAATACCCCCGCAGTCCACCGCCCAACCATCACCGCCGTCACAATCCGCGATCGGCGGCCGAACGGAACCGGCGCAGACGCAGGCTGTTGGCCACCACGAAGACCGAGGACAGCGCCATGGTGGCACCGGCGATCATCGGGTTGAGCAGGCCGGCGGCGGCCAGCGGCAGCGCCGCCACGTTGTAGCCGAAGGCCCAGAACAGGTTGCCCCGGATGATGCCGAGCGTGCGCCGGGACAGCCGGATGGCGTCCACCGCCGCATCCAGGTCGCCCCGGACGAGGGTGAGATCGGACGCCTCGATCGCCACGTCGGTGCCGGTGCCCATCGCCAGCCCCAGATCTGCCTGGGCCAACGCCGGCGCGTCGTTCACCCCGTCGCCGACCATCGCCACCGACCGCCCCTGCGCCTGGAGCCGCCGGACGACGTCGACCTTGCCGGCGGGCAGCACCTCGGCGATCACCTCGTCGATGCCCACCTCGGCGGCGACCGCCCCGGCCACGGTGGGGTTGTCCCCGGTCAGCAGGACCGGGGTGAGCCCCAGGGCGCGCAGCCGGGCCACGGCCGTCCGGCTGGTCGGCCGGACCACGTCGGCGACCGCGAGCACGCCCCGCGCCCGTCCGTCCCAGCCGGCGACGATCGCCGTACGCCCGGCGGCCTCCGCGTCACGCACGGCCAGATCGACCTCCGGCGGTACGTCGACACCGCGCTCGCGCAGCAGCCGGAGCCGGCCGACCAGCACGGTCCGACCGTCGACCGTGCCGGTGACGCCCAGCCCTTCGAGGTTGGCGAAGCCGGTAACCGGGGGCAGCGCTCCGGCCTCGGCGGCGCCCGCGGCGACGGCCCGGGCGATCGGGTGCTCGGAGGCGGCCTCCACGGCCCCGGCGAGCCGGAGCAGCTCGGCGCGGTCCTCGCCGCTCGCCGGCACGACGTCCACCAGGGTCATCCGGCCGGTCGTCACGGTTCCGGTCTTGTCCAGCACGACGGTGTCGACGCGACGGGTGGACTCCAGCACCTCCGGTCCCTTGATCAGCACGCCGAGCTGGGCGCCGCGACCGGTGCCGACCAGCAGCGCGGTCGGCGTGGCCAGGCCGAGGGCACACGGGCAGGCGATGATCAGCACGGCCACCGCGGCGGTGAACGCGGTGGTCGGACCGGCTCCGGTGCCGAGCCACCAGCCGAGGGTGCCCACCGCGAGGGTGATGACGATCGGCACGAAGACACCGGAGATCCGGTCGGCCAGCCGCTGCACGGCCGCCTTGCCGCTCTGCGCCTGCTCGACGAGGTCGGCCATCCGGGCGAGCTGGGTGTCCGCGCCGACCCGGGTGGCGGTGACGACCAGCCGGCCGCCCGCGTTGATCGTGGCGCCGACCACGCCGTCGCCCGGGCCGACCTCGACCGGCACCGACTCGCCGGTCAGCATGCTGGCGTCGACGGCGGACGTGCCCTCGTCGACGACCCCGTCGGTGGCGATCTTCTCGCCGGGGCGGACCACGAACCGGTCACCGACGACGAGCCGGTCCACCGGGATCCGGGTCTCCACCCCGTCGCGCAGCACCGCCACGTCCCGGGCGCCGAGTTCGAGAAGGGCGCGCAGGGCCGCCCCGGCGGTCCGCTTGGATCGGGCCTCGAAGTAGCGGCCGGCCAGGATGAACACCGTCACCCCGGCGGCCGCCTCCAGGTAGATGTTGCCGGCGCCGTCGGTGCGGGTGATGGCGAAGCGGAAGGGATGCGTCATCCCGGGCATGCCGGCGTCGCCCAGGAAGAGCGCCCAGAGCGACCAGCCGAACGCGGCCAGGGTGCCCAGCGAGACCAGGGTGTCCATGGTCGCGGCGCCGTGCCGCAGGTTGGTCCACGCGGCCCGGTGGAACGGCAGCCCGCCCCAGACCACCACCGGGGCGGCGAGGGTCAGCGAGAGCCACTGCCAGTAGTCGAACTGCCAGGGCGGCACCATGGCCAGCAGAACCACCGGCACGCTGAGCGCCGCCGACACCCACAGACGGGTACGCGGACCCCGCAGCGGGTCGACCGGCTGCTCGGTCGTCGGCGGTGCCGGCAGGGCAGCCGTGTAGCCGGTCTTCTGCACCGTGTCGATCAGGTCGTCCGGGGTGACGCTGTCGACGTACCGGACGGTGGCCTTCTCGGTGGCGTAGTTGACGGTGGCGCTCACCCCGTCCATCCGGTTCAGCTTCTTCTCGATCCGGGCGGCGCAGGCGGCGCAGGTCATTCCCCCGATGGCCAGCTCGATCCGGTTCGGCGCCTCGGGCAGTGGTCTGCTGGTGGTGGTCATCGTCTGGTCCCGTCAGTTGTGCCCGTGGCCGGGGGTGCCGTGCTCGGTCGGCGCCGGCCCGCTCGGAGTGGGGTCGCCCCCGGTCGTGGCGGTGCCGGCGACGACGGTGAACTCGGCGGTGTGCACCCGCCCGCCGTGCCGGAAGTCGAGGTAGAGCCGGTAGCTGCCGGCCGAGGGCACCTCGGCGAGGAAGGTGACCTCCGGACCGGGCCGGGTGCGCCCGTCGCCGGGTGTTCCGTCCGGGTGTACGTGCAGGTACGCGAGATCGCCCCGGCGCAGCGCCACCAGGTGCCCGTACGCGCCCAGGTAGGGCTCCAGGTCGGTGACCGGTCGCCCGTCGCGGCTGACGCTCAGGGTGAGTGACGAGGTGCGGCCGGGCTGCGGCACGCCGGCCAGGGTGACGGTGTAGCCGTCGACCGTGGTGCTGGTGGCCGGGGCGGGCAGCGGCCGTTCGGTCAGCTCACCGGGGACGGTCACGTCCACCCCGAGGGTCAGCGCCTCGCCCCCGGTCGGCGTGAAGTCGGCGAACGCCCGCCACTGCCCCGGGCCGTCCAGCGGGGTGTCGACCCGCCAGGTGCCGTCCGGGGCGAGGTCGGGGTGCACGTGGCGGAAGCCGGACAGGTCCCGCCGGGCGACGATCAGGTGCATCCGCTTGTCGTGTGCCACGTCGTACCCGGTCACCGGACGGCCGTCCGGCCCGCCGATCCGGAAGGCGAACTCACCGGCCGGAGCGGCGACCGGAACGAGCGTGTAGCCACGGTCGGAGACGAGCAGACCGCCGGGAGTCCGGTCAGTCACCTCGTCGTGCGCGGTGGGGCCCGAGCTGTGGGCGACGCCGCCGTCGGGCCGACTCTCGGCGACCGGGGCGGCCGGGTCGACCACCCGGCCGATCCCGTACGCCGCGCCGAAGACCGCCGCGAGACCGAGGGCGAACCCGCCCATTCTGGTCACCGTGTTCATCCCGGGCTTTCCGCTCACGCCTCGACGAGGTCGTAACCGGCCTCGTCGACCGCCGCCCGGACGGACTCCGCGTCCACGGGTTGCTCGCTGGTGACGGTGACCCGGCCGGTGGCGAGATCCACCTGCACGTCGCGCACCCCGGCGATGGCGCCCACCTCGGCGCTGACCGCGCTGACGCAGTGCCCGCAGGTCATGCCCCGCACCTGGAACGTCGTGTCGACCATCGAATCTCTCCCTTCGCCGCCTGCCAGCCTATACCCCCCAGGGGTAAGGCCGAGACAGATCCGTAACCGGTCATGTACCGGTACCCGGTGGGGGTATCGGACACGAGGGACGTTACCATACCCCCCAGGGGTACGCTATCCTCGTCGCCATGACCGCACCCACGCCGATCCGCGGCTACACCGCCAGCAAGGACCAGCTGCTCGCGCGGCTCCGCCGCGTCGAGGGGCAGGTCCGGGGCATCGAGAAGATGGTCGACGACGACCGTTACTGCATCGACGTCCTCACCCAGATCTCCGCGATCCAGGCCGCGCTCGACAAGGTGGCCCTGGGCCTGCTCGACGGGCACGCCCGGCACTGCATGCACGAGGGGGCGGCCGAGGGCCGGGCCGACGAGATGGCCACCGAGATGATGGCGGCCGTCGGCCGACTCATGAAGCGCGGCTGAGCCGGTCAGTCGGGCTCCGCGTCGAGGCGTACCCGGCGGAGCAACTGGGCGTTGAGCGCCACCACGATGGTGGACGCCGACATCAGCACCGCCGCCACCGCCGGGCTCAACGCCACCCCGGCCCAGGCGAGCACCCCGGCCGCCAGGGGCAACGCCACCACGTTGTAGCCGGCGGCCCAGGCCAGGTTCTGCCGCATCTTGCGGTACGACGCCCGGGAGAGCCGGACCACGGCACCGACACCGCGCGGGTCGGACGACGCCAGCACCACCCCGGCGGACTCGATCGCCACGTCGGTCCCCGCCCCGATCGCGATGCCGACGTCGGAGCGGGCCAGCGCCGGCGCGTCGTTCACCCCGTCGCCGACCATCGCCACGGTCAGCCCTCGCCGCTGGAGCTCCGCGACCCGGCTGTCCTTCTCGGCCGGCAGCACCTCGGCGAAGACCTCGTCCACCCCCGACCGGAAGCCGAGATCGGCGGCCACCGACTCGGCCACCGACCGCGCGTCGCCGGTGATCATGGCGATGGTGCGGACGCCTTCGGCACGGAGCTCGGCGATGGCCTGCCGGGCCTCCGGACGCACCTCGTCGGTGAGCGCGAACGCCCCGAGCACGGTGCCCGGCAGCCGCACCAGGTACAGCACCACGGCCCCGCGCGCCGACCATCGGCCGGTCGCCGCCTTCAGGTCGTCCGGGAGCGCTCGGCCCAGATCCCGCAGCAACGCCGGGCCGCCCACCGCGTACTCCGTACCGTCGACGGTGGCCCGCACGCCGCGGCCCGGCAGCGACCGGAAGCCGGTGGCACGCGCCGGGCCGGCGGACCCGGCCGCCGTCACGATCGCCCGAGCCAGCGGATGCTCGCTGTCGGACTCGACGCCGGCGGCGATCCGCAGCGCTTCCTCCCGCTCCAGCCCCTGGGTCGTCACCAGGTCGCTCACCGCGTGCTCACCCCGGGTCAGCGTGCCGGTCTTGTCGAAGAGCACCGCGTCGACGGTCCGCATGCGCTCCAGCGCCAACCGGTCCTTGACCAGGATCCCGCGCCGCGCCGCCAGGGCGGTGGAGAGCGCCACGACCAGCGGGATGGCCAGGCCGAGCGCGTGCGGGCAGGCGATCACCAGGACGGTGACCGTACGGACCACCGCCTGGTCGGGCTCACCGAGCGCGGTCCAGACCGCCAGCGTCACCACGGCTGTGCCGGCGGCCACGTAGAACAGCGCGGCGGCGAACCGGTCGGCCAGCAGTTGGGCCTGCCCACCCGAGCGCTGCGCCTGCGCGACCATGCGCTGAATGCCGGCGAGCGCGGTCTCGTCACCCAGCGCCTCGACCCGGACCCGGATCGCCGAGTCGGTGGCGACCGTGCCGGCCACCACCCGCTCGCCCGTCGACCGGGCCACCGGCCGCGACTCACCGGTGATCATCGACTCGTCCAGTTCGGCGTCGCCATCGACGATCCGGCCGTCCGCCGGCACCCGACCCCCGGGCCGGACAAGCACCACGTCGCCCACCCGCAACGCGCCGACCGGCACCGGCTCGGCCTGCCCGTCCGCCGCCACGCGCTCGGCCTCGTCGGGCAGCAGCGCGGCCAACGCCGCCAGCGCCCCCCGGGCCTGCCCGATGGCCTTCATCTCCTGCCAGTGCCCGAGCAGCATGATGGTGACCAGCGCGGCCAACTCCCACCAGAAGTCCAGGTCGAAGGCGCCCAGGCTGGTGGCCAACGACGCCGAGTACGCCACCGTGATCGCCATCGCGACCAGCAGCATCATTCCCGGCGCCCGGTCCCGGATCTCCCGCACCGCACCGACCAGGAACGGCCAGCCACCCCAGAGGAAAATCACCGATCCGAGCACCGGCCCGACCCAGGAGCGGCCCGGAACGTCCCACCGGAGCCCGAGCCCGTCCACCACCAGGTGGCTGGTCAGCACCACCGGCAGGGTGAGCACCAGGCAGACCCAGAACCGGCGGCGGAACATCGCCGGGTCGTGGCCGGCGTGCTTGTCGTGGCCAGCGTGCTTGTCCTGGCCGGCGTGCCTCTCCGGGCCGGCGTGCTGATCGTGGCCGGCCGGCGTCGCGTGCTGGCTCTGGTCGGCGGCCTGCTCAGGGGCGGGCTCGGACGCGGGCATGACTCCAACATGCCGCTCCGGGCGACGCCGCGCGGGCGGTTCGACCATCCGACACTCCGCCACGACCTGCGACACCCGGTCCGGCTGGCTAGCATTTCCGGCGATGGCCTACCGGACCCCACCGCCCAGTCGGGCACCGGCGCCGCCACGGCGCGGCGCCTCCGCCGACCGGCCGGTCCGACGGCTCACCCTGTGTGATCACCGGGTCGCCAGCCGGCAATCCGATGCGCCCGGCACCGCGTTCGACCGGCGGAGGTGAACCGACCGGCCCGTCGGCACGTACCCCGCACCGGATCGTTGGGAGTTCTCGCATTGGGTTCCGACCACAGCCGTACCGCTCCGCCCGTCCCACCCCGGGTCAGGCGGATCCTCGTCGCGACGGTGGTGCCACTCTTCGTGGCCACCGTCGTCGCCGCCGTGGTGCTCTGGCCACGGGACGGGGCGCCGCAGACCGGCGGCGGCACGGACGCGCCGCGCCACCACGGCACGGTCACCCGGGTGGTGACCGAACCCTGCCCACCGTCGGCCAACCCGGCGGGCACGCCGGCCACCGGGCCGTGCGGGACCGTGGACGTACGGATCGAGGACGGGCCGAGCGCCGGCCAGCAGGTGCAAACGCCAGTCCCCGCCGGGCCCGGCGCTCCGCGGATCGAGGTCGGCGACGACGTCGTCCTGGTCGAGCTGACCGACCCGACCGATCCCGCCACCAGCAGCTGGAACATCGCCGAGCATCAGCGCGGAAAGCCGCTGGTGTGGCTCGCGGTGGTCTTCGCCGCCGCGATCGTCGCGTTCGGCCGGTGGCGGGGCCTGGCCGCGCTGGCAGGGCTGGCCGCCAGCTTCGCCATCCTGCTCACCTTCGTGTTGCCGGGCATCAGCGCCGGCCGGTCACCGCTGCTGGTGGCGGTGGTTGGCGCAGCCCTGATCATGTTCGTGGTGCTCTACCTGACACACGGGGTGACCGCGCAGACCTCGGTCGCGGTGCTCGGCACCCTGGGCAGCCTGGTGCTCACCGGCGTGCTCGCGACCATCGCCACCGCCGCCACCCACCTGACCGGCTTCGGCAGCGAGGACGCCACCACGCTGTCGATGTTCCAGGCCGATGTCGATCTGCGTGGCCTGTTGCTCGCCGGGATCATCATCGGCTCACTCGGGGTGCTCGACGACGTGACCGTCACCCAGGCCGCCACCGTCACCGAGCTGGCGAACGCCAACCCCGGCCTGAGCCGGCTGCAGCTCTACCGGGCGGCCACCCGGGTCGGCCGGGCGCACATCGCCTCCACGGTCAACACCATCGTCCTGGCGTACGCGGGCGCCTCACTTCCGCTGCTGCTTCTGCTCACCGCCGACACCCGCCCCCTCGGGCAGATCCTGACCAGCGAGTTCCTCGCCCAGGAGATCGTCCGCAGCGCGGTCGCCACGCTCGGCCTGATCGCCGCCGTACCCCTCACCACCGGGCTCGCCGCCGTGGTGACCGCGGCCGGGTCGACGCCGGCGCAGGACGCGGCCGCCGACGTCCTGACGCCGCGCCCCCGTCCGGACCGGACGGAGGCGTTGGCCGCCCTCAGCTCCCCGCCAGCGGGTCGGTCCGACGGGCCCGACCCGGAGCGGAGCGCACCCCCATCCACCGCCACCACCGGGTGGCCAGAGCCGAACAGGAGCACGGATACGGCATGGTGACACTCCTCAGCGTGACCAGATCGGGCCTACGCCCTGAGAACCGCGTCACTGGTCACTCAACGCCATGGCGAAATGACGCTTTTAGTCGGCATCAGGACGTAGCTCAGGCGGTGGACTCTCGGGTAACCTCGCTGCCGGTCACCGACGAAGGCGCGCAGCGGCGCCTGCGGTGCCACCGCCCAATCGCCAACCGGCGAGCCGGGGACCCAGGTACGTGGGGTGAATCCGCGACAGCGGTAGGGGCCACTTCCGCCCCGAACCCGTCAGCTAACCCGGTCGGCGGTCGACGGAAGGGAACATTGTGACGGCACCCCTACGCCGCTGGTTGACACCCGTGGTGGCCGTGCTCGCTGCGCTGACCGTGTTCGCCGGGCCCCTCCCGGCCCACGCCGCCCCGACGACCCCCACACCGTCCGGGCACGAAGAGGAAGACGAACCCAAGCTCCTCAACGACGTCATCGAGCAGACCAACCGGGACTACGTGGCGGCCAAGTCCAAGCTGGACAAGTCCAAGAAGCGGCAGCTTGAGCTGGCGTTGCAGGTCGAGCGGGCGAAGGCCGACCTGGAGGCGCTGGCCCCGCAGGTCGGGCAGATCGCCGCCCAGTCGTACCGGACCGGGCGGATCGGCGCGATCGCGATGCTGCTGGAGAGCGACGCCCCGGACTCGTTCGTCCGACGGGCCGCGGCGCTCGACGAGATGAACATGGTCAACGAGAAGAAGCTCGCCGAGGTCAACACGGTCAAGACCCGCGCCGAGCAGGCCAAGCTGGCCCTCGACGCGGAGGTCCGCGAGCAGCAGAAGCAGACCGCCCTGATGGCGAAGGACAAGCGCGACGCGGACAAGGCGCTCGCGCTGGTCGGCGGTCAGGGTTTCACCGGCGGTCTGGTCGACGCCGTCTCGCCGGTCGCCCGGATCGGCCCGGGTCGCACCGCCGACGGCGACTGGAAGGCCGAGTCATGCAGCGAGGACGACCCCACCACCTCCGGTTGTGTCACGCCGCGCACCCTGCACGCGTACAAGGAGGTCAAGCGGGCCGGGTTCAACCGGTTCGTCGGCTGCCACCGCAACGGTGGCCCGTTCGAGCACCCGAAGGGCCGCGCCTGTGACTGGTCGTTGCAGAAGAGCGGCTTCAGCCCGTGGCACAACAACGACACCCGCATGTACGGCAACAACGTCGCCGCGTTCCTCATCCGCAACGCCGACCGCCTCGGCATCTACTACGTGATCTGGAACCGGCAGATCTGGTTCCCGGCGACCGGCTGGAAGTCGTACAGCGGACCGTCGAACCACACCGACCACGTGCACATGTCGCTGCTCTGACCCGGTGCCAAGAAGTCGAGGGCCGTCCCGCAGCAGGCGGGGCGGCCCTCGTCGCGTCAGGCGGCGGAAGTTGCCGGGGCGGTCCGCGTCAGGCGGCGGCGGAAGCTGCCGGGTCGTCCGAGGCGCCGGGCGCGTCGAACGTCGCGGCACCCGCCGGTGCGGGGGTAACCGCGCGCACCACACCGGCGGCGAGCCGGTACGACATGCCCACCACCGCACACCGCCCCTGCGCCACCTCGTCGGCCAGCACGGGCGACTGCCCGAGCAGCGTCTCGACGGTCTGCGCGATGTGGATGTCGACGATGCCGTCGACGTCGTCCACGCCCTCGGCGGTGGCACGTCGCAGGCTGGGCAGCACCGCGTCGACCACCGCGGGCAGGTGTCCCGGCGGCGCGACGCCGGTGGCGGCCGCCTCACGGGCGGCCTGCACGGCACCGCACGAGTCGTGGCCGAGGACCACCACCAGTGGGGTTCCGAGCACCGTCACCGCGTAC
The DNA here is from genome assembly GCF_040675595.1 of Micromonospora sp. NPDC049580. Lineage (NCBI taxonomy): Bacteria > Bacillati > Actinomycetota > Actinomycetes > Micromonosporales > Micromonosporaceae > Micromonospora > Micromonospora sp. NPDC049580. The sequence continues at coordinate 2,355 of NZ_JBFAPG010000155.1, read as the reverse complement.
TCCACGCTGCCCAGCACCTCCGGGCCCGCGGTGTGCCCGGCCGTACGGACCACGAAGAGGTCGCCCAGCCCCCGGTCGAAGATGATCTCAGCCGCCAGGCGGGAGTCGGAGCAGCCCACGATCACCGCGAACGGGTGCTGCCCGTCGGCCACGGCGGCCCGGTGCCCGGCGTCCTGGTTGGGGTGGCGCGGCGCTCCGCTGACGAAGCGCCGGTTGCCCGCGGCCAGCTCGGCGTACGCTCGGGCCGGCTCGGTCGGCGTCGGCGCTCGATCGGCGGCCCGCTGCGGGCCCGGCTGCCCGCCAGGCGTACCGGAACGGCTCATCCCCGCACCTCGTCTCCACGCGTTTGACCTGCTCAAGAGGCTTTTCAGTCGGGCCGGCGGTGGGCGCTGGCTCGGGCTCCACGGTCACACGCACCGCAAGATGCGTCAAGATATGCGTGATTTAGATTTCATACGTTGACCCCCGAACCGGCCCTCCGGCCGTTGGGACCGGGCCGGTCCGTCGGCACCTGGCCCGACCCTCCGGCGGGCACGGAGGTGGGGCGGACAACCGGAGAGGCGGCTCCACCATGACGAGCGCGGCGACGGCCGGAGGCGGCCGGAACTGGACGTTCCTCACCAACCACGGGCATGTGCTGCTGGCCATCGCCCGCGATCCCACCGCGCGGCTGCGCGACGTGGCGGCCGAGGTGGGCGTCACCGAACGGGCCGCCCAGGCCATCGTCGCCGACCTGGAGGCCGGTGGTTACCTGCACCGCACCCGGGTGGGGCGTCGCAACGAGTACACCCTGAACCCCGCCGGCCGGTTCCGGCACCCCGCCGAGGCCGACCGCCAGGTCGGCGACCTGCTCGCGCTGTTCGCCGAAGCACCCGCAGAAGATGTCACGTCCCGGCCTTGACCGTCGTCGGTGCACGTCGGCCTAGAGCGGCGACACACCGGCCCGGACCGGCGTCGTCGCGCCCGCCGCTGAGCGACGTCATCGTTCCCGCCCGGAACGGCGTCGTCGGGCCGCTGCCCGACGCGGTGCAGCGGTAATCTCTGCGGGTGCGCGAATGCCTGCCGCCGAGCGCGACCGAGCCGTCCCGCCGTGCCGTCCGAGCTGTCCTCAGTGGAACGCTGGCGGCCCTGCTCGCCGCCCTGGTGGTCCCCTCCTCCCCCGCGGTCGCGGCACCGCCCACCTGCGGCCCAGCCGGCGAGGACGGTCTGGTGCAGATGCCGTGGGCACTGCGAAGGGTGGATCCGGCCTCGGCGTGGCCGCTGTCCCGGGGTGCCGGGGTGACGGTCGCGGTCATCGACTCCGGGGTCTCCGCCATCCACCCGGCCCTGAAGGGTCAGGTGCTCGAGGGCCGCGACTTCAACAACCTGCCGGCCAACCGGGGGCAGTGTGACCTGGCCGGTCACGGCACGATGGTCGCCGGCATCATCGCCGGCAAGGACGGCACCGGGGTGCCGTTCAGCGGTATCGCCCCGGCGGCGCGCATCCTGCCCATCCGGGTCCTGCCGGACGCCAAGGGCACCAACGACGAGGGGCTGCCCGGGCAGATCGCCGCAGCCATCGACTGGGCGGTCGACAACGGCGCCGACGTGATCAACCTGTCCCTGGTGACCCTGCCCCGCCCCGAACTGGCACAGGCCGTCGAACGCGCCCTCGCCAAGCGGGTGGTGCTGGTCGCCGCCGCCGGCAACCGGCAGGAGACCCAGGAGGACAGGCCCGCCTACCCGGCGGCGTACCCCGGGGTGATCGCCGTCGGCGGCGTGGACGAGCAGGGCGGGCACGTGGGCACCTCGGTCAGCGGCACCTTCGTCGACGTCGCCGCGCCGGGACTGAACATCATCGGCCCGGCACCGGGTGGATCCGGCTACCGCGCCGAGCCGACGGGTGGCACCAGCTTCGCGGCCGCGTACGTCTCGGGGGTGGCCGCGCTGGTGCGGGCCGCCTACCCGGATCTCACTCCGGAGCAGGTCGCCGACCGGTTGGAGCGGACAGCGGACAACCCGCCGCAGGGGCGCAACGCCGAGGTCGGCTACGGCGTGGTCAACCCGTACCGGGCGGTGTCGAGCCTGCTGGGCACCCGCACCAACCCGCCGGTCGACGCGCTTGCCGCACCCGCCCCGGCGGCCGACCCGCTGAGCTGGCAGCGCACCGTCGCGATCTGGGCCGCCGCGGTGGGAGCTCTACTCGCCGTACTGCTGCTGATCACGCGACCGATCGTGGCGCGCGGCCGCCGGCGCGGCTGGCGGCCGGGCCGACGTACCGACGAACCGGTCACCGGCTGAGCGGCCGGCACAGCCCTCGGGACGGTTGGTCCGTGGGACACGTCACGGCGCTGCTGCGGTCGACCGGCGGGTTGG
>NZ_JBFAPG010000154.1:0-12149 GCF_040675595.1 Micromonospora sp. NPDC049580 | reverse complement strand
GCCGGGTGCAGTGAGCCGCAGCGGGCGTCCCGGTAGAGCCGCTCCAACGGATGACCACGCCGGGTCGCCGACGTCCCCGCCGCCTGGCCGGAGCCACCCCACCGGCGTACGACGGTCAGTTGAACAGGCTGTAGAGCTCGGCCGGCGCCTCGACGACCTGGTCCGCCGGCGGCTTCTGCGCGGCGGTGGCGGAACCGTAGTCGGAGTACGTCATCTTGATCTCCTGGGCGGCGGTCTGCCCAGCGGCCGGGAGCTGCAGCACCAGCTCGCTGAGCCGGCCCTGCGGGTCGACCTTCGCGGTGAACGGGACCGTCTTCGCCTGGGTGCCCAGCGCGGCGATCGTGGCGGCGTTCAGCGAGCCGGCCTCAGCGGCCTTGGTGACGTCGATGGTGCCGGCGTACGTGCCGGTGCCGGTGCTGCGGACCTCGGTGATGCCCTGGGTCAGCACCGCGCTGCCGGCCGGGTCGACCTTCTCGAAGTCGAAGCCGAGGTTCTTGTTGCCCTTGATGCGGGCCTGGTCGAGGTGCTGGTACTTGCCGAGGTTGAGCTGCTTGATGGCGGGCAGGCTGTCGGCCGTGGGGCCGGTCAGCTCCAGCTTCACCCAGCTGTCCGGCTTGGCGTGGATCACGTCGAGCTTCATCGCCAGGTCGGAGGAGGGGCCGCCGATGGAGAACTTCATCGCGGCACTCTGACTCGGCTGGTGCACCTGCCCCTCGGCGGTCGAGCCGGCGCCGGAGAGGGTGAACCGGAAGTTGCCGTTGCTGATCTCCTTGGTGGAGTCCAGCAGCGCCTGCTTGGCGTCGCCCGGCACGGGCGTACCGGCGGACGCGCTGGGTACGCCGGACGCGCTCACCGTGGGGGACGCGGTCGATCCAGCGGTGCCGGTCGTACCGCCGGCGCAGGCGGCCAGGGCGGGCGTGAACAGGGCGGCGGCTACCAGGCCGGCACCGAGTCGTCGAACAGTCATACGTGTCTCCCAAGGGGGTCACCCGACGGCCTGGTCGGCGCCGGAAACCGGGCGACGCGGCAGCCCTTCGGCCACGCCGCGCGATCCGGGCCGAGCAGCTCGCCCGGATCACTCCCTCTTTGTTCCCTGTCGACGCGTCCGACAATCGTCCTTGACGTCCGGTTGTTCGCGGTGACCGGTGCGGGAAAAGCAGGATCGGGGCAGCCCCTGGGCCACCCCGATCCGTCGTGCCGACCTACTTGAACAGCTCGTACGTCTCGGCCGAGGCCTCGATGACCTGGTCCGCCGGCGGCTTCTTCGCGCCGGTGCCGGTGCCGTAGCCCGCGTACCCGATCTTGATGTCGTGCGCGGCGGTCTCGCCAGCGGCCGGCACCGAGATGACCAGCTCGGTGAGGCGGCCCTGCGGGTCCAGCTTGGCCGTGAAGGGCAGCGCCTTGGCCTGCGCGCCCAGCGCCTTGACCACGTCCTCGTCGAGGGCGACCGACTCGGTGGAGGCGCTGATGTCGATCTTGCCGGCGTAGGTGCCCTCGCCGGTCTTCTGCACGTCAGTCACGCCCTTGACCAGCGTCTCGCTGTCGACCGGGTCGAGCGTCTCCGGGTCGAGCTGGAGGTCCTTGATGCCCTTGACCTTGGTCTTGTCGAGGTGCTGGTACTTGCCCTTGTTCTTCGCCATCTCGGGCACCATGGCGGCCATGGCACCGCCGATGTCCATCTTCACCCAGCTCTCCGAGTCGATGTAGATGAGGTCCATCTCCATCGACACGTCCTGGGAGGCGTCACCCAGCTTCATGGTCAGCTGCGCGCTGTTGCTGGGCTTGTGCACCAGGCCGCCGCCGGTCAGGTCGGCGCCGGTCAGGGTGAAGGTGAAGTCGCCCTTGGCCGCCTCCTTCGTGGAGGCGAGCAGCGCCTCCTTCGGGTCGGCCGGTACGGCCGGGGCGGACGGGCTGGGCGCAGCTGCCGGCTCGGCAGCGTCGGACTTGCACGCGGCCAGGCCGGGGACGAGCAGGGTTGCGGCGAGGAAGCCGAAGCTCCACCGTCGAATGTTCACTGAGGTCTCACTTCACAGAGATGGACATGGCCCGGCCGCAGCGTGCGGACCGGACCGAGCCGAGGGAGCCTAACGGATACGCCCACCAGCGATGCGTTGGGCGTATCGATGTCGGACTGTCAGCGCAACGCGCCGGCGAGGTCGCGCAGCTCGTTGTCCCGGGCGTCACCGACGACGAGCACCGTGCGGGTCGGTTCCAGCAGCACCAGCGCCTGCTGGTTCCCCCGGGCCGTGTAGCGCTGCCAGGTGCGCCCGGCCAGCTCCGTCGGGCCCTGTGGCTGGCTCTGGTCGGTCAGCTCGGCGGGGAGCAGTTGCTCCGCGGGCACGTTGCTCTGCAGCAGCTGGACACCCCGCCCCTCCGGCGTGAGGTAGCCGATCCGCAGGTTCGCGCCGCCCTCGACGGTCTGGTAGCGGGCGCTGACCGTACGCCAGCCGGAGCCGAGCCCCTGCGGCTCGCTCACCGGGAAAATGTTCGCCGACCGTGCCTGCTCGATCGCCGGGGCCGGATCGACAGTGGTGGCCTGATCGCCGCCGAGGAAACCCCGGTAGAACGCCAGCAGCAGCGCGATCGGGATCAGCAGCACCAACAGCGAGATCGCCATGTCCTTGGGCGACCGCTCGGCCTTGGTCGCCGCCGCTGCCACCCGTGGCGGCGGCGCGGACCGCTCACCGGTCCCGGTGGCGTCGTCGGGCCCACCGGCGGCGTCACCCGGCACCGGCCGGGCCACCGAAGGCTGCACGGACGGGTCCGGCGCTGGCTCACCGCCAGCCTGGGCCGGCTCACCGGCGACGAGGGCCGGCTCATCGGCAGCCGGGGCAGGCTCACCGGCGACAAGGGCCGGCTCGCCGGTGGCCAGCGCCGTCGGGCCGGTCGCGGCGGGCTCGGCGCCGGCGGGTTGGTCGACCGGCGGCTGGCCACCGGGCGGCGTGCGGTCGGCGGGTACGCGGTCGGCAGGCTGTGCGGGTTCCACCCTGCCATCTTCGCAGCCGCCCGACCGGCGGTATCCGGCCCATCACCGCCCCGCGCCGACGCCCGGTCGGCCATCGTGTGAGGATCAGCGACAAAGCCGGCAGCGGGACCGCTCCGCCGCCGGCCGTCCCCGCACCGTCGCGAGGAGGAGCAGCCGTCATGACGAACACCAGGACGCGGATCCCACAGGATCTCGACCGTAACCTGGCCCTCGACCTGGTCCGGGTCACCGAGGCCGCGGCGATGGCAGCCGGCCGCTGGGTCGGCCGGGGCGACAAGGAGGGCGGCGACGGAGCCGCCGTCGACGCCATGCGCAAGCTGATCAACTCCATTCAGATGCGTGGCGTCGTGGTGATCGGCGAGGGCGAGAAGGACAACGCCCCGATGCTCTTCAACGGCGAACACGTCGGCGACGGCACCGGCCCCGAGGTGGACGTCGCGGTCGACCCGGTCGACGGCACCACCCTGATGAGCAAGGGCATGCCGAACGCCCTCGCGGTGCTCGCCGTCTCCGAGCGGGGTGCCATGTTCGACCCGAGCGCGGTCTTCTACATGGAGAAGCTCGCCGTCGGTCCCGCGTACGCCGACGTGATCGACATCAACGCCGGGGTGGCCGAGAACGTGCGCCGGATCGCCAAGGTCAAGGGCACCGACGTGTCCGAGGTGACGGTCTGCGTGCTGGACCGCAGCCGCCACGACGACCTGGTCACCCAGATCCGCCGGACCGGGGCGGGCATCCGGTTCATCTCCGACGGCGACATCGCCGGCTCCATCGCGGCGGCCCGGGGCGAGTCGGACGTCGACGTGCTGATGGGCATCGGCGGCACGCCGGAGGGCATCATCTCGGCCTGCGCGTTGAAGTGCATGGGCGGGGCGATGCAGGCCAAGCTCTGGCCGCGCGACGACGAGGAGCGGGAGAAGGCGCTCGCCGCCGGGCACGACCTGGACCGGGTGCTCAGCACCGACGATCTGGTCACCGGGGACAACTGCTTCTTCGTGGCGACCGGGGTCACGTCCGGGGACCTGCTGCGCGGGGTGCGGTACCGGGCCGGCGGCGCGTACACCCAGTCGATCGTGATGCGCTCGAAGAGCGGCACCATCCGGGTGATCGATTCGTACCACCGGCTGGAGAAGCTGGCGCTCTACTCCGCCATCGACTTCGACGGTCGACCGCTGGCCGAGCAGGAGTGACCACCACCGGCACCGCGACACCGCAGACCCTCTCCGCGACCCGTCGGACCGCCGGTGTCGCGCTGGCGTCGGTCTCCGGGGTCGCGGTGGCGGTGCAGTCCCGCATCAACGGCGAGTTGGGCGTACGCCTGGCCGACGGCTTCGCCGCCGCGGTGGTCTCGTTCGGGTTGGGCCTACTGGTGCTGCTCGTCCTGGTGCCCGCCACCCCCAGCGGGCGACGGGGGCTGGTCACGCTGCGGCGTGCCCTCGCGGCCGGCGCGCTGCGGCCGTGGCAGTGCCTGGGCGGCATGTGCGGCGCGGTCCTGGTGGCCTCCCAGGGGCTCACCATCGGCACGTTGGGCGTGGCGGTCTTCACCGTGGCCGTGGTCGCCGGCCAGTCTGGCAGCAGCCTCGCCGTGGACCGGGCCGGCATCGGCCCGACCGGCCGGCAGCCGATCACCCGGCAACGGCTGGCCGGCGCGGTCCTCACCGTCCTGGCGGTCGGCCTGGCGGTCGGTGACCGGCTGAGCGCGCCGGGCGCGCTGGCGCTGGCCCTGCTGCCGCTGCTGGCGGGGGTGGGCACCGCCTGGCAGCAGGCGGTCAACGGCCGGGTCCGGGCGGCGGCCGACCACACGCTGACCGCCACGCTCGTCAACTTCGCCGTGGGTACGGCCACCCTGCTCGTCGCGTTCGCGATCGACCTCGCCGTACGAGGCTGGCCGACCGGACACCTGCCGAGCGAGCCGTGGCTCTATCTGGGCGGCCCGATCGGCATCGTGTTCATCGCGATCGCCGCGGCGATCGTGCGGTTCACGGGTGTGCTGCTGCTCGGCCTGGCCACCATCGCCGGTCAGATCGTGGGCGCGGTCCTGCTGGACCTGGTACTGCCCACCGCCGCCTCGCACCCCGGCGTGAACACCCTGCTCGGGGCCGCGCTGACCATGGTGGCCGTGCTGATCGCCGCGCTGGCACCACCCGCCCGCCGCTGACCGGTTGTCACTCCACGAGGTCTGGCCGGTTGGCGGCGATCCACTTCTCTACGTCACGCCGACGCCACACCTTCCCCATGACCAACTGCGCAACGGGATCAGGGAAGCCCTTCTTGTTAGCGATGATGTTCGCTCGCTGACGGGAGATACCACCGAGCATCGCCCGTATCTCCGCAAGCCCAACGAGGTCCATACCTTGACGGTAGGCAACTGCCTGTGTTATCGCTCGACCAACGTTTCGAGTAGTCGGCTCGGGTCGTTGACTCGCGACAACTGCCGCGAGACTATGGTGAGCATGTCGTCGCGCACCGCAACGCCTGCTCATCGCCTTCCGATCTCCGCTGGGCACGCGCCCGTCCGCCCGATCTGGGTCTGTCGGCGCGGCTGCGGAACCTGGCCGTGCCCGGCCGCCCGGCTGACCCTGCGAGCGGTGTACGACGACGACCCGGTCGGGCTGGCCGTCGAGATGGCGGGTTACCTGTTCGACGCGACCGGGGACCTGGTGCGGCTCAACCCCGACGAGATGCCCGGACCAGAGGCGTTGTTCACTCGGTTCGTCGGGTGGACCAGGCGCACACCGTTCACATAAGTGATCGATTCCAAGGGCCTGACCGTCGAACGCCCGTTGATCGGGGACCTGTTCGCGGCGAGTTGACCTCCGCTGACCACAGGGACCGGATGCTCCCGGGCGGCACCGACCTCGGGCCGCTTCACCCGCCATCGCTGGCGATCTTGGACACTTTCCGTTAGCTGCTAACGGAAAGTGTCCAAGATCTACCCGGTCAACTGCCTCCCGCCCTGACACAACCCGCCCGCCGATACGTCCAGGGCCGCATCAGGCGTCAGCGGAGCGGAACCCGCGGCGGCAGGGGTTGATGGGGCGGATAGGCCGGCGTGCCACGCCGGTTCTTTTCACGAGCCGGGTCGGCCAGCTTGGCGAGCCGGACGGCCAGCACGAGTCCCGGCACGGTGGCCAGCAGGGCCAGCGCGACCGCCACCCGGATCTGTGCCGGGTTGCCGTTCAGCCAGCCGGCCAACGGCAGTCCGGCCAGGATCGCGGTGAGCAGGAGGTCGCCCGCGGTCCACCCGACCCAACGGCCCGGCGCGCTGCCGAGCCACGGGACGAGGAGCAGCACCGCCACCGCCAGCGCGGCCAACGGCACGACGCCGACCAGCACCGCCAACACGGTGCTCATGTCGTCGTGGCGGGACCAGGTGGCCTCCAGCACCATCCCCGCCAGCAGTATCGTCAGCGCACCGGCGATCCCCCACCAGCGACGACCGCCGCCACGGCGGATCGCCAGGTGACCGGCGACCACGGCGACCACGCAGCCGAGCAGCAGCGCGAGCACGATGGCGAGCAGCAGATCCGTCTCGCGTTGCACCGGTCCGCCGTCGTCCAGCGGAGGCAGTTCGTCCGCGCCGATCAGTCCGCTGTGCTCGCCGAGGAAGCCGTCCCGCCGCCACCCGCCGTCCGCCAGACGGCGCAGGAATCCGTCCCGACCGTTGGCGACCAGCACCTCGTGGCCGCCGCCGGCATGCGGATAGACGGTCAACTCCCGTGAGGAGAAGTGCTGGCGGACGTCGCCGGGGCTCGGGTACCGGCGGGCCAGCTCCTCGCGCTGCCCGTCCGACACCTCCCAGGCCACCTGCCAGGTCACGCCGGCGTCGTCGCTCTGCTCCACCCGTAGATGCCCGCTGGCCACCCGGTAGCAGCGCCGGGGCTCGTCCGGTGCGCACGCCTGCCGGCGCGATGGGTCCTGGGCGTCCAGTCGTTCCGTCTCGCCGTCGGTGGCGAGCCGCCAGGTGGTCGCCCCATCGTCGCTGACCGACCACTGGCCGTCGGCCGGTTCGTCCGGCCAGCTCGTGCCGAAGCCGTCGCCGACCGAGATCGCCGGGCGGCCGTCGAGCGTCGTGGTGCCGAGCGCGTAGGGGTAGCGGACCGCGCTGGTGGCGGCCACCGCCAGCACCGCCGGTGGCAGGACCACCAGCAGCCGGACCAGCCGAGCCGTCCGGCGCCGCACCGGTCGCCGCCGGGCCCGCGTCCACGCCCACCACGTCACCCCGAGCGCCGGCAGCGTGAGCAGATCGGTCCAGTCGGCCCGGACCAGGGACGGCCCCGCCAGCGCGGTCCACGCCGAGGAGGCGAGCTCAGCGGCGTACCCACTGGATTTCACCATCGCGAACCCGGCACCCACCGCGACCAGGCCGACCCACGCGGCCGCCCGGGCCGGCAGCCGCGGCATCAGCAGCGTCAACAGCACCGCCACCAGCGGCGGAGCGAGCACCAGGCCCGCGACGTCGCTCAGCTTGCCGGTGAGCAGGCCGGGAAACGCCGCCTTCAACACGTGGTCGTTGACCAGCAGCACGACCAGGGCCAGGAGTGTGGCCGGGTGGCAGAGCCACGCCAGCGTCGTGGGTGCGCCGTCACGCGATGTCTCGGGCCCCGTCATTCCCTCAGGATCGGCCCGGCGCGTCTCGGTCCGGACACGCGCCGGTGTGTGTCCGATACCGACGGTCAGCCAGCGTCGGAGGAGTGCCCGGGGAACAGGTGGGCGCTCGGGTCGATGGCCACCGCCGCGTTGTTGACCGCCGTCGCGGCCTCCCCGAAGCCGGTGGCGATCAGGCGGACCTTGCCCGGGTACTCGGTGATGTCGCCGGCCGCGAAGACCCGGGGCAGGTTCGTCGCCATGGCGCTGTCCACCAGGATGTGCCGGCGGTCCAGCTGAAGGCCCCACTCGGCGAGCGGGCCCAGGTCGGCGGTGAAGCCGAGGGCGGCGACCACCGTGTCCACCGGAAGGGTCTCGGTCGCGCCACCGCGTACGGTCACCTCGGCTCCGGTCACCGTGGCGTCCCCGATCAGGCGGGTGACCTCGGCGTTGACCACCACCCGCACCGGCAGCGACAGCACCCGGGCGACAGTCGAGGCGTGTGCCCGGAACTTCTCCCGCCGGTGCACAAGGGTCACCGAGCGGGCCAGCGGTTGCAGGGCCAGCGCCCAGTCGAAGGCGGAGTCGCCGCCGCCGACGATGAGCACGTCCCGGTCGGTCAGCTCGGCCGGGTCGGTGACGAAGTAGACGATGCCGGCGCCGGGAGCGCCGTCGGCGCAGGGCAGTGGCCGTGGGCTGAAGCTGCCGAGCCCGCCGGTGACCACGACCGCGCCGCAGCCGAGCTGCTCGCCGCCGGCCAGGCCGAGCACGGGCCGGTCATCGGCGTACGACAGCTTCTCGGCCCTCGTGCCGAGCAGGTACTGCGGGCCGAAGGGCGCCGCCTGGGCGACCAGGTTGGCGACCAGGTCGCGGCCCTTCACGGCGGGGAAGCCGGCCACGTCGAGGATCAGCTTCTCCGGGTACATGGCGGTGACCTGGCCGCCCGGCTCCGGAAGCGCGTCGATCACCGCCACGGACAACCCTCGGAACCCGGCGTAGTACGCGGCGAAGAGGCCGGCTGGACCGGCCCCGATCACGGCGACATCGACCTCGCGCATGGCGTACCGTCGCTTTCCGCTCACGGATCAACGCTTGCTGATCTCGACGGTAGGCGGGGCGCAGCGGTCCGGCAAGCATGTCCCAGGGGCGCGCCGAGGAGCAGGTCAGGGCAGGCTGAGGGTGGACCCCGAGTAGTCCGGGCCGTCCACGGCCGGCCGACGACGGCGGAACAGGATCGCCGCCACCACGCCACCGAGCAGCCCGAACAGGTGGCCCTGCCAGGAGATCCGCTCGTCGGTGGGGAGGATGCCGACCAGTTGCCAGCCGTAGAGCAGACCGACGAGCAGGAAGACGGCGAAATTCCACCAACTGCGCTCGACGATGCCGCGGGTGAGCAGGATGCCCAGGTAACCGAAGATCACCCCGCTGGCGCCGACCACCACCGAGTTGGGCGAGCCGGTGAACCAGACCCCGAGCCCGCTGACCAGGATGATGATCAGGGTCGACCAGAGGAACCGGCGGGCACCGGCGGCCAGCACGAAGGTGCCCAGCAGGATCAGCGGGATGCTGTTGCTGTAGAGGTGGTCGAAGCCGTGGTGCAGGAACGGGGAGAAGAAGACCCCGTCCAGGCCGTCGATGCGGTGCGGGATGATGCCGGCGGTCGCGTCCAGGCCGAACGCGAGCCCCTGGTCGACGGCTTCGATGAGGAAGAGGAACGGGACCACCGCGCACATGGCGACGAAGGCCCGGCCGAGCGCGGCGTAGAACGCCTCGGTGCCGAACCGGTAGGGGTCGCCGTTGGGCGGGTGCAGGGTCACCCCCCAACTGCTATCAGCAAAAGGGGCCGACCGCCACTCGCGTCCCGCCCACGCACCGGGCGTACGCACGACGGCGGGGCGGGTGGTCGCCCACCCGCCCCGCCGTTCGGCGACGTCAGTAGTTGCCGTTGTTCTGGAAGTTGCTCCAGGCGCCACAGGGCGTCTTGTACTTGCCCTTGATGTAGCCCAGCCCCCACTTGATCTGGGTCGCCGGGTTCGTCCGCCAGTCGTCCGCGATCGCGCCCATCTTGCTGCCCGGCAACGACTGCGGGATGCCGTACGCGCCGGAGGAGGAGTTGCTGGCCTTGTGGTTCCAGCCGCTCTCCTTGGTCCAGAGCTTCTCCAGGCAGGGGAACTCGGCGATGCCGAAGCCCGCCTCGATCATCAGCGCACAGCCGATCTTGCGGTTGCCGCTGTACTCCTCGCAGGACGCCGGGATCCGCCCCTCGTACGGCTTGGCGACCTCGTTGGCGGCGGCCTCGCGCTCGCGCTTGCGCGACGCCGCGGCGGCCTCGGCGCGGCGGGCCCGCTCGGCGGCCTCCTTGGCGGCCTGAGCCGCCCGCAGCTTGGCCTGGTACTCGGCGGCCCGCTGCCGGGCGAACGCGATCTGGTGGCTGGCCTGGCGCTCGCGCTGGTAGGCGAAGTCGATCCGGTCGACCTCGACGCTCTCCTGCGCGGCCAGTCCCTGTTGCTGGGTTTCCCGGTCTTGGCCCAGATAGAAGCCACCGGCTACGCCCACGGAGAGCAGCGCGACAGCGGCCGTACGGGCGCCCAACCGGCTCCACAGCCGACTCACGAAGTGGTCCCTTCGTTGGGGGCAAGGACACGACGCGGCGTCAGGCCAGGTGGCCCTCAGCCGTGCCGTGAGCGCCCCGACCGGTGAGCCGGTCGCGCCGACGCACCGACCGTCACCGATGCCGCCCAGAGCTGGACGAACGATCACCAACGATGCCTGTGGTGCGTGGGCGCTCGTGGGACACCATCGCGCACAGTGAGACTGATGGGAAACCAACCGGCACGTTTGTGATCTGCGCCACATCTAAAATCCGGACGAAAGCCTATAAAGCTCCCATCACAACGGGATGTCCTCCAGGAGGTCAGTCACCATCGCGGCGATCGGCGAGCGCTCCGACCGGCTGAGCGTGACGTGGGCGAAGAGGGAATGACCCTTCAACGCCTCGATCACCGCCGTCACGCCGTCATGTCGGCCGACCCGCAGATTGTCCCGCTGGGCGACATCGTGGGTGAGCACCACCCGGGAGCCCTGCCCGATCCGGGACAGCACGGTCAGCAGCACGCCGCGCTCCAACGACTGGGCCTCGTCCACGATCACGAAGGCGTCGTGCAGGCTGCGCCCCCGGATGTGGGTCAGCGGCAGCACCTCGAGGATGCCCCGCGAAGTGACCTCCTCCAGCACGTTCTCGTGCACCACCGCGCCGAGCGTGTCGAAGACCGCCTGCGCCCACGGCGACATCTTCTCCGACTCCGACCCGGGCAGATAGCCCAGCTCCTGGCCGCCGACGGCGTACAGCGGGCGGAAGACGATCACCTTCTTGTGCCGGCGACGCTCCATCACCGCCTCCAGCCCGGCGCAGAGCGCCAACGCCGACTTGCCGGTGCCGGCCCGCCCACCCAGCGAGACGATCCCGATCGTCTCGTCGAGCAGCAGGTCGAGGGCGACGCGCTGCTCGGCCGAGCGGCCGTGCAGGCCGAACGCCTCCCGGTCGCCCCGAACCAACCGGACGGACTTGTCCGGCAGCACCCGGCCCAGCGCGGAGCCGCGCGACGAGTGCAGCACCAGACCGGTGTGGCAGGGCAGACCCGCCGCCTCGTCGACGTCGAGCGTGTCGCCGGCGTACAGCGCGGAGATCTGCTCCTCGCCCAACTCCAGCTCGGACATGCCGGTCCAGGTCGGGTCGCTGGCCTGGCCGTGGCGGTACTCGTCGGCGCGCAGACCCACCGAGGCGGCCTTGACCCGCAGCGGCATGTCCTTGCTGACCAGCGTGACGTCCCGGCCCTCGGCGGCGAGGTTGAGCGCCACGGAGAGGATCCGGGCGTCGTTGCTCTCGGTGCGGAACCCGGGAGGCAGCACGCCGTCGTCGGTGTGGTTCAGCTCCACCCGCAGCGTGCCGCCGGCGTCGTTGGCGGGCACCGGCGTGTCCAGCCGGCCGTGCCGGATCCGCAGCTCGTCCAGCATGCGCAGCGACTGCCGGGCGAACCAGCCCAGCTCCGGGTGGTGCCGCTTGCCCTCCAGCTCGGTGATGACCACCAGCGGCAGCACCACCTCGTGCTCGGCGAAGCGGTGGAACGCCGCCGGATCGGACAACAGCACGGACGTGTCCAGAACGAACGCCTGGCCCGCTGGTCGCGGCTCCTTGGGGTCGGCCGGCGCGGTTGCCGCGCTACGGCGGCTCCGGGGGGCACGGCGGGTCGTGGCAGTCGCGGCCGGGGTCTGGTCGGCACCGGCGGTGGTACGGCGAGTCGTCACAGGCCTGCTCCGACGGATGGGCACCCGGCCACCCGTGTTCCGCCTCGTCCGGTGCCCGGGGACACGGGGTCGGATGCGGAACCCCGTGCGCGAGGTCGCAGATCCGGGCGGACCGGCTGGCTCGGGAGAACCCCGTGCCATGCCTAGACGCTAGCGGCGGCGGACCGTCCCGGCTAGGGGCGATCGTGGATCTCCGGCAACGGCGACCCGCGGAGCCGGCGGCGCGGCGCGGCGAGCCGGCCGGGATGCATGCCCCCTCCCCGCCAACCGC
>NZ_JBFAPG010000153.1:0-12190 GCF_040675595.1 Micromonospora sp. NPDC049580 | reverse complement strand
CGTGCCGCCAGCACCGGGATCGCGGGGCCCCGGAACTCGGCGTCGACCTGGTCGACGGCCAGCGCGAAGCCGGGGTGCCACCGCAGCGGGAAACCGTACCGCCGGGCGATCGATTCCAGCGTCGCCCCGGTCGGGGTGCCGGCGAAGGACGGGTCCACCACCAGTTCCTCGACGTCGTGCGCGAGGTCGAGAGGGCCGTGGATCTGGGCCTCCACGTAGTCGTCGAGCGCGCGTCCGACCGTGGCCTGCGTGCTCGGCGCCTCCAGCAGCGTCCGGGCCAGGGTGGCGACGTCCATCCCGGCCCGCCCGAGGCACGCGCCCGTGCCGGCCACGCCGGCCAGCAGCCCGGCGAGCACCGCCTCGAAGGCGTCGGCCGTGCCCACCACGCCCGGACCGAGGTGGCTGTCGCCGAGGCAGAAGGTCGCCCGGCCCAGCACCGCCGGACGCAGCCGCAGGTGACAGGAGCCGAAGCGGGGACAGGCGCCGTCCGCGTGGTCGAGCAGGTTCATCCCGCCGTACGTGGGTCGGTCCGCCGGCGCCACCCCGGGCGCCTGGTACGCGCCGCCGAACATCCGGTGCTCCCACCGGTCGCGGTCGCCACCGGGGTACGCGGTGAGCCCGCCGTTGGAGATGCCGGTGACGAACTGACTGCGGTACACCCCGTCCTCGGCCAGCGCGGACGCGACGTCACGCCCGTCGGCGCACCGGCGGTCGGGGTGGAAGTTGACGGTGAGCCGGCCACGCTGGGCTGCCGCGGCGAGCAGCCGTTGCGGCCGGTGGCCGAGGTCGGCGGCGGCGAGGTGCCGTTCGATCGCGGCGAGCGCCGCCGGACGATCGACCACCGCCGACGACCGCACGTACGCGAGGGCAGCCGCCTGTGCCGGGGTGAGTGCGGCGCGGAGCCGTCGCTCAGACGTCGCCGTCATGTCCGGGGTCCACGGCGCGCTCCTGCGGTGCGCCCAGCTCCTCGAAGACGGTGATCTGCAGGTCCGCCGGGGCGTCCAGGCGGGAGTTCAGCGACTGCCAGGGCGTACGCGTCGGTGGCGCGATCTCGCTCGCCCCGGCGGCGACCAGCCGGGCCGTGGTCGCCCGCGTGTCGTCCACCTCGAAGGCCACCCGGATGCGCGGCGCGACCTGCCGGCCCACCTCGACGTCGTCGATCATGCGTTTCTGCGCCGGATTGGCGATCTCCAGGGTGGCCCGACCGGCGTCCAGGATCACCACCCGGGCGTCGCCGTCACCGGTGAACGCCGCCTCCTCGGGCAGGCCGAGGGCGTCCCGGTAGAACGCCACCGCGGCCTCGTGGTCGGCCGCCTCCACCACGAGGCGCAGCTGACGGACGACGGGTGCGCGGTGCTGCTCGGCGGTCATGCGGCGGATCCTAACAACGCCCTAGGCTGACACCGTCCGGAAGGGAGCGACGATGGTCGAGACGTATGGCGACGACACGTACCTGTTGCGTCCGGTCGGTCGGGTGGCCTCGCCGCTGACCGACGCGGCGAGCGCGCCCCGGCAGGGCGATGAGGGCGCGCCAACGGCGTGGCTGATCTTCGACCGGCAGGTCGAGCGGGCCCTGACCGACCTGTCGGCCGGCGCGGAGCTGCTGGTGCTGACCTGGTTGGACCGCGCCCGGCGCGACGTGCTGGCCGTGCACCCGCGCGGCGACGAGGCCCGCCCGCACACCGGCGTGTTCAGCACCCGCTCCCCGCACCGACCCAACCCGATCGGCCTGCACCGGGTGCGGGTGCTGGCGGTGGACGGGCTGCGCGTCGAGGTGGCCGACCTGGAGGCCCTCGACGGCACCCCCGTCCTGGACGTCAAGCCGGTGCTCGGCCCCGCCGACGAGCGCTGAGCCGCCGCGCCGGGCGCCAGCCCGGCCGCGACACGCAGCCCGGCCGCAGCGCAGGGCAGCGGCCGGCCGCCGTCAGTGCCCGCGCGCCAGCCACTCCGGCAGGTGCGGGGCCTCCGCGCCGATGGTGGTGTCGTCGCCGTGCCCGGTGTGCACGACCGTCTCCGCGGGCAGGGTCAGCAGCCGGGTGCGGATCGACTCGACGATGGTGCCGAAGTCGCTGTACGAGCGCCCGGTCGCGCCCGGCCCTCCCTGGAACAGGGTGTCGCCGGTGAACACCGCCCCCAGGTCCGGGGCGTAGAAGCTGCACGCGCCGGGACTGTGCCCGGGGGTGTGCAGCACCCACAGCGCGGTGCCGGCCACCTCGATGCTCTGCCCGTCCCGCAGCTCACCGTGCGGCGGCAGGTGGGGGTGGACCAGGTCCCAGAGCACCCGGTCGGCGGCGTGCAGCAGTACCGGAGCGCCGGTGGCCTCGGCGAGTTCGGGCGCCACCCGTACGTGGTCGTCGTGCCCGTGGGTGGCCAGGATCGCCCGGACCCGGCGACCGCCCACCAGCGCGCGGATCGCGGCCACGTCGTGCGGCGCGTCGAGGATGACGCACTCGTCGTCGTCGCCGATCACCCAGACGTTGTTGTCCACCTCGAACGTCTGCCCGTCGAGCGAGAACGTGCCGGAGGTGACCGCGTGGTCGACCCGGACGGCCATCAGAACACCACCACCGAGCGGAGCACGTCGCCGTGGTGCATCCGGTCGAACGCGTTCTCGACCTGGTCCAGAGCGATCTCCTCGGTGACGAAGGCGTCCAGGTCGAGACGGCCCTGCAGGTACAGCTCGGTGAGCATCGGGAAGTCCCGGCTGGGCAGGCAGTCGCCGTACCAGCTGGACTTGAGGGCGCCACCGCGCCCGAAGACGTCCAGCAGCGGCAGCTCGATCCGCATCTGCGGGGTCGGAACGCCGACCAGCACGACCGTGCCGGCCAGGTCCCGGGCGTAGAAGGCGTGCTTCCAGGTCTCCGGTCGCCCCACCGCGTCGATCACCACGTCGGCCCCGAAACCGCGGGTGGCGGCACGGATGGCCTCGACCGGGTCGGTCTCGGAGGCGTTGACGGTGTGCGTCGCGCCGAACTGTCGGGCCCAGTCGAGCTTGCGGCTGTCGGTGTCCACCGCGATGATCGTGGTGGCGCCGGCGAGGGCCGCGCCGGCGACGGCAGCGTCCCCGACGCCGCCGCAGCCGATCACCGCTACCGAGTCGCCGCGGGTCACGTTGCCGGTGTTCATCGCCGCGCCGAGCCCGGCCATCACGCCGCAGCCGAGCAGGCCCACCGCGGCCGGCCGCGCGGCCGGGTCCACCTTCGTGCACTGACCGGCGTGCACCAGCGTCTTCTCGGCGAACGCGCCGATGCCCAGCGCCGGGGTGAGTTCGGTGCCGTCGGTGAGCGTCATCCGCTGCGCGGCGTTGTGGGTGTTGAAGCAGTACCAGGGCCGACCCCGGCGGCAGGCCCGGCAGACGCCACAGACCGCCCGCCAGTTGAGCACCACGAAATCGCCCGGGGCGACGTCGGTGACGCCCTCCCCCACCTGCTCGACGACGCCCGCCGCCTCGTGCCCGAGCAGGAACGGGTAGTCGTCGTTGATGCCACCCTCGCGGTAGTGCAGATCGGTGTGGCAGACCCCGCAGGACTGGATCCGGACGATCGCCTCACCGGGGCCGGGGTCGGGCACCACGATGGTGGTGACCTCGACCGGTGCGCCCTTGCTGCGGGAGATGACTCCCCGGACTTCCTGGCTCACTTCGCCTCCTGCTGGTGGTCTGCGGCGGGGCCGGACGCCGGGCAGGCGGATGAACCGGGCTCGCCGGTGGGCCCCTGCCGAACCTACCGCGATCACCACGGTCGGCCCAGTCAGACGGGCGGCGGGTTATCAGGGGTCACGCGGGGTACGCGGGCCACAATTCGGACCACGACCACCGGGAGTGATCATGAAATTCGCGCACCTGCCGCTGCGGGTCACCATCGGCGCGTACATTCTCAACTCGGGTCTGGGCAAGCGGAACCTGGAGGGCGAGGCCGCGCAGGCCATGCACGGGATGGCGGTGGCGGCCATGCCGCAGCTCGGTCAGTTGGAGCCGCCGCGGTTCGCCAAGCTGCTGTCGTACTCCGAGATCGCCCTGGGAGCCGCGCTGCTCACGCCGTTCGTCCCGGCGCCCCTGGTGGGGCTCGGCCTGACCGCGTTCGGCGCGGGCCTCGTGCAGCTGTACCTGAAGACGCCCGGGATGCGTGAGCCGGGCAGCATACGGCCGACACAGCAGGGCGTCGGGCTGGCCAAGGACGTCTGGTTGGTCGGTGCCGGCCTGACCCTGGTGCTGGAGGGGTTGACCCACGGCCGTCGGCGCGGCTGACCTGGGCGAATCGCGTCGCCGCGGCCCGTTATCGTGTGGGCGACCCGGCGGTCGGTCTGAGGAGCTGCGGTGACCCACAGTCGTTCGGTGCGGCCCTTCTACCGGCCGATGAGGCCCCGCCGCCGCGACGAGCCGCACCGTGCTGCCACCCCGCTGGAGCTCTTCTTCGACCTGTGTTTCGTGGTGGCCGTGGCGCAGGCGGCGACCAGCCTGCACCACGACGTCGCCGAGGACCACCACGCCCACGCGCTGACCAGCTACCTGATGGTGTTCTTCGCGATCTGGTGGTCGTGGATGAACTTCACCTGGTTCGCCTCGGCGTACGACACCGACGACGACGTCTACCGGATCACCACGCTGGTGCAGATCACCGGGGCGTTGATCCTGGCGGCCGGGGTGCCGCGGGCGTTCGCCGACGGCGACTTCACCGTCATCACCTACGGGTACGTGGTGATGCGGCTGGCCGCCGTCACGCAGTGGATCCGGGCGGCCGCCGGCGATCCGGCGCACCGCGCGGCGGCACGCCGCTACGCGATCGGCGTGACAGTGGTGCAGCTCGGCTGGCTGCTGCGGCTGGCGCTGCCCGACGGCTGGGGCATCGCGGCGTTCGTGCTGCTGGCGCTCGCCGATCTGCTGGTGCCCGCGGTGGCCGAGCGTTCCGGGATGACGCCGTGGCACCCCGGACACATCGGCGAGCGGTACGGACTGTTCACGCTTATCGTGCTCGGCGAGGCGGTGCTGGCGATCTCGGTGGCGATCCAGACCGGGCTCGACGCGGGCGACCACGGTCTCTGGGCGCTCGCGGCGGCCGGCGCGCTCATCGTGTTCGCGCTCTGGTGGCTCTACTTCGACCGTCCGGTCGAGGCGCCGGACCGGTTGCCGTACTCGCTCATCTGGGGTTACGGCCACTATCTGATCTTCGGGGCGATCGCCGCGGTCGGGGCCGGCCTGCCCGTGGCGGTGGACCACGAGCGGCACCTCGCGCACATTTCCGGCACGACCGCCGCGTACGCGGTGGCCGTGCCGATAGCCGTCTTCCTGCTGACCGTCTGGGTGCTGCTCGTTCGCCGCCAGCAGCACGGCGCTGTGGTCGTCGCCTATCCGGTCGTCGCCCTGTTGGCGCTGCTCGCGCCCCTGGGTCCGGCCCCGGTGCAGGTGCTCGCGGTGTTGCTGGTCGCCCTCGTGACGCTGACGGTGCTGCTGCGCGGACGCGACGCCGGGCCGGCCGCGACGCGCACGGCCTGATCCCGATCTGGATCAGGCATCGACCACCCGGCCTGCCGGCGCGCGGGACGGCCCGGAAGTGGGCAGAATTGCGGCATGCTTCACCGCCGATGGTTGCTGGCCGACCAACTCGGGCCACATTTCCTCGACGACCCCGATCAACCGGTCCTGCTGGTGGAGGTCCGGGAGCTGTTTCGTCGTCGGCCGATGCACCGGCAGAAGGCGCACCTGATCCTCTCCGCCGTGCGCCACCGCGCCGCCGAGTTGGGCGACCGGGCGCTGCTGCTGCGTACCGGCACGTTCCGCGAGGCCCTGGCCCAGGTCACCGAGCCGGTGGAGGTGTGCCATCCGCACTCCCGGGCCGCGCTGGAGTTCGCCCGCTCGGTGCCCGGGTTGACCGTGCTGCCGCCGCGCGGCTTCATCACCAGCCAGGCCGACTTCGCAGCGTGGGCGGACCGCACCCGCCGGGGCCCGCTGCGGATGGCCGACTTCTACCGGCAGGCCCGTCGCTGGCACGACGTGCTGAGCGGCCCGGCCCGGGGAACCGGCGGGTCCGGTGGCACCCCGGCGCCGCGTCGGCCCCGGGCGGAGGCCCCGACCGTGCCGGCGACGCCGCCGCCTCCACCGCCGATCGTCGAGGACGACATCGACGCGCAGGTCCGCCACGATCTGGACCGGTGGGCGGCCGACGGGGTGCGGTTCGTCGGCCGCGACGGCCCCCGGCAGCACCCCGCCACGCACGCCGAGGCGCAGGCCCGGCTGGCGCACTTCCTGACGTACCGGCTGCCCGGGTTCGGCCGCTACGCCGACGTGATGAGCGCCGACGACCCGCTGTTCGCGCACTCGGCGCTCTCGTCGTCGTTCAACCTGGGGTTGCTGCACCCCGAGCCGGCCGTCCGCGCCGCCGAGCAGGCGTGGCGGTCCGGTGCCGCGCCGCGCACGGCTGTGGAGCCGTTCATCCGCGGGCTGCTCGGTTGGCGGGAGTTCCTCTGGCAGTTGTACTGGTACTACGAGCCACGGTTTCGGGGCGCGAACTGGCTGGCCGCGACCGAGCCGATGCCGCAGTGGTTCGCCGAGCTGGACGCCGACGCGGTGGAGGCGCGCTGTCTGGCCGACGTGCTCGCCGCCGTCCGGGACCGGGCGTGGACGCACCACAGCCCCCGGCTGCTGGTGCTCGGCAACTACGCGTTGCAGCGCGGCTGGCGTCCCACCGAGGTGGCGGACTGGTTCCGGCACTGCTTCGTCGACGGCACCGACTGGGTGATGAACGCGACGGTCATCGGCATGAGCCAGTACGCCGACCTGGCCAGGGTGGACACCCGCCCGTACGCGGTGGACGGCACCGACATCGACGAGATCAGCGACTACTGCGCCGGCTGCCGTTACACCCCGGAGCGGGCGCTCGGCGAGCTGGCCTGCCCGTACACCGGGGGTTTCGAGAGCTTCCTGCACCGCAACCGGGACCGGCTGGTGGCCGACCCGCGGCTCGCCGCGGAACTGGCCCGCCGCGACGAGCCGGAGCACCGCGATGCGGTGCTGGCGCAGGAGGAGAAGCGGGGCAGCAGCCCTCCGTGATCAGGTGAGGTCCGCGACCGGCGGCGCGGCCGGCACCGGGCGGGCGACGCCCCGGTTGAGGCCGACGACCAGCAGCCGGTTGTACGAGGCCGGCATGATCCGGGCCAGCAGGTCGGGCAGCTTCGCCGACCAGCCGATCAGCACCCGGCCCCGGCGCCGCTCGACGCCTCGCAGGATCACCTCGGCGGCCCGCTCCGGCGCGATGGTGAGCAGCTTCTCGAACTGGGCCCGGCCGGCGGTGTACTCCTCGATCGACACGCCGCTGCCGACCCGGGCGTTCTCGGTGATCCGGGTGCGGATCCCGCCGGGATGCACCGAGGTCACACCGATGCCGTCGTCGACGAGTTCGTGGCGCAGCGCCTCGGTGAGGCCGCGGACGGCGAACTTGCTCGCCGCGTACGCGGTCTGCCCGGCCGGCGCGATCAACCCGAACAGGCTGGAGATGTTGACCAGGTGCGCGCCCGGCTCGGCCTTGAGGGCGGGCAGCAGCGCGTGGGTCAGCTGCGCCACGGCCCGGAAGTTGATGTCGATCACCCAGCTGAACTCGTCGAACGTCACCTGGTCGAACCGGCCGCCGAGGCCGACGCCGGCGTTGTTCACCAGCAGCCGGACGCGCGGGTGCCGCTGGCCGATCTCGACCGCGACCCGGGCGGTGGCCACCGCGTCGGCGAGGTCCACCCGGAACGTGTGCACCTGCCGGTCCGGGTGCGCGGCGTGGATGGCGGCGACGACGGCGTCCAGCCGCACGGCGTCGCGGTCCAGCAGCACCAGGTCACTGCCCCGAGCGGCCAGGCCGTGCGCCAACGCGGCGCCGATGCCACTGGCCGCGCCGGTCACGACGGCCGTCGCGCCGGCGAACTCAAACCTCCGCACGATCGGTGCTCCTTCCCTGACGGGTGCCGCGGGAGAAGCGCACACCCTCGTCGCTGAGCCGGCCGTGCCGCATCAGCAGCACGTCGCGGGCGTAGTTCTGGTACAGCCGCCAGGGTGCCCGCGCGCCCTGCTTGGGCAGCGCGTCGACGCTGCGCAGCACGTAGCCCGAGCGCAGGTCGATGAGCGGCACCCGCTGCGCGTCGGGCGGTGGAAGCGGGGTGACGACCTGCTGGCCGGTGCGGTCCAGGTGGCGCAGCAGCCGGCAGACGTAGCCGGCGACCAGGTCGGCCTTGAGGGTCCACGACGCGTTGGTGTAGCCGATGGTCAGCGCGAAGTTCGGCACGCCGGAGAGCATCATGCCCTTGTAGGCGACGGTCTTCGGCAGGTCGACGTCGACGCCGTCCACGCGCAGCGTCAGGCCACCGAGGGCGAGCAGGTTGAGCCCGGTCGCGGTCACCACGATGTCGGCGGTCAGCTCATCGCCGGAGGCCAGTCGGACGCCGTGCGCGGTGAACGTGTCGATCGTGTCGGTCACCACGGACGCCCGCCCCTGCTGCACGGCGGTGAACAGGTCGCCGTCGGGCACCACGCAGAGCCGCTGGTCCCACGGGTCGTAGCGGGGCGAGAAGTGCCTGTCGACGTCGTACCCGACCGGCAGCTGCCGCTTCGCGCCGCGCCGGAGCAGCCGCTTGACCAGGCCGGGCGCGCGTCGGCTGAGCTGGAAGTTGACCGTGGACAGCAGCACGTTCTTCCACCGCACCACGGAATACGCGGCGTTCGCCGGCAGCCAGCGCCGCAACGCGCCGGCCAGCCGGTCGCGCGAGGGCAGGGCGATGACGTACGTGGGTGAGCGTTGCAGCATCGTCACGTGCGCGGCCCGCTGCGCCAGGGCCGGCACCAGGGTCACGGCGGTCGCGCCGCTGCCGATCACCACCACCCGCTGGCCGGTGTGGTCGAGGTCGTCGGGCCAGTGCTGCGGGTGCACCAGCCGCCCGGCGTACGCGTCCACGCCGGGCAGGGCGGGCGTGTAGCCCTCGTCGTAGCGGTAGTAGCCGGTGCAGGCGAACAGGAACGAGCAGGTGAGGATCACGGTCTCGGCGGTGTCGGTGCGCTGGGCGTGCACCGTCCAGCGGGCGGTGCCGCTGTCCCACTCGGCGCGCGTCACCCGGTGGGAGAAGCGGATGTGGCGCTGCACGTCGTACTCCCGGGCGGTCTCCCGCACGTACTCCCGGATGGCCGCGCCGTCGGCGATGGCCGTGGCGTCGGTCCACGGCCGGAACGAGTAGCCGAGGGTGAACATGTCCGAGTCGGACCGGATGCCGGGGTAGCGGAACAGGTCCCAGGTGCCACCGACCGCGTCGCGTGCCTCCAGCACCGCGTACGTCTTGTCGGGGCAGTCGCGGCGCAGATGGCAGGCGGCGCCGATGCCGGACAGGCCGGCGCCGATGATGAGCACGTCGACGTGGTCGGAGGGCATCGCGTTCCTCCCGTCCGGGGCGGTGGACGGACACTAACACCGTCCCGGACGCCTGGCACCTAACGCGAGACCACCGCCGGGCCGCCGCGCTGACCGTAGCGGTGGGCGGCCCGCTCGGCGTCGAGCCGGGCGAGCATCCGCGCGAAGTCGTCGGCGGAGAGCACCGGGCCGTTGTTCTTGCGCCAGCCGGGCGTGCGAGAACGCCGCTGCACCGCCGACTCGAACGCCCCGCCGGTGGTGCGTACCCAGCAGGCGTCCCGTACGGTCGGTCCGCCGAGGAACAGCGCGGGACGCGCCTCGAACCCGGTCACCTCCGACCACGAGAACGTCCGCGTGCGGAACACGTGCCGCAGCCGTACGCCCTCGTCGTTGACGTAGATCCCGGCCAGGTACATCCGGAGGACGAAGGTCAGGCACAGTCCGAGGAACAGCAACGCGCCGGTCAGGCCGAGGGCCGCCGATGCGTCGATTCTGCCCTCGGCGGGTCCACGGCTGGCGGCGACCACCACGGCGACGGCCATCGTCGACCCGACCAGCAGCATGAGTCCGGTGACCGCCTGCGCCGCGCCCCAGGGGTTGATCCGCCGCCATCTCCGCATGGCCCGCAGGCTAGTCGGTGGACGCTCGCGTGGATTCCATGATCCAGTTCGTCTCCCAGGTGCGTTCGCCGTCGACCGAGAACGCCTGCTCCCAGCGGGCCGTGGTCGCGGTGATCCCCGACCAGATGAACCGGCACCGGACCGGCCGACCCTCGTCCTGGTCGTCGGCGTAGAAGCGGCCCACCCCGTCGACGAAACGCCCCACCATCGGCGGCTGCTCCAGCTCCCCGCGACCGCTGTTCATCCAGTAGATCGACCACTGCTCGCTCGCCGGGTCGAAGATCCTGATCGTGGCGCCGGAGAAACCCTTGGTCGGAAAGGTGATCTCGTCGAAGTTGCCGCCGCCGCCGAAGAAGCTGTGGGCGACCGACACCCCGGGAAACTCGTCCCACTCGTCGCAGCCGGTCAGCCGCTCGCGCAGCCTTCGGTTGACCACGTTCCAGGTGCCCACGTAGAAGTCGAAGTCGCCCATCAGCGGCCCACCGGCCCTTCCGCTCGCGTGTCATCCAGATAGCCGGTCAGGTCGGGAGCCTCCGGCACCAGCATGTGCCGGACCCAGGCGGCCCGCTCGTGCTCCAGCACCGCCAGCTCCCACACGCAGCCCACCCCGGGCCGGCGCAGGTCGACGAAGTGGGTCGGGTCGTCGTCCGGGCAGTCCAGCGCGGGCTGGCCGGCCACGGCGATGCGGGCCTCCACCACGTTGTCCCACACCCAGGTGTACGCCAGCAGGTAGGCGCCGGTGTCCGCGCCCCGGTGCAGCACCACCCAGCCGGCAGCCGGTGTGCCGTCGGACGGGACGTCGGCCAGCAGCGCGGGCAGCAGGTCGTACGCCGCCTTGCACACCTCCGGCTCGATCGGCCGCTCCGGCTGGTCGATGTGGTAGCGCTTGAGCTGCCGACCGTCCACCAGGACCGGCGCCAGCGTTCGTAGATCCTTGTCGCGAAAAGCCATGCCGGGACGGTAGGACGGCTCCCCTGACAGCTAGTGTCAGTGAAGTGCGGGCCAGTCGACTTCTCTCCGTCCTGCTGCTGCTCCAGTCGCACGGTCGGCTGACCGCCGCGCAGCTCGCCGAGCGGCTGTCGGTCTCCCCGCGCACCATCTACCGGGATGTGGAGTCGCTGCACGCCGCCGGCATCCCGCTCTACGGCGAGGCCGGGCACGCCGGCGGCTACCAGCTGGTCGACGGCTGGCGGACCCGGCTGACCGGCCTGACCGGCGAGGAGGCCGACCGGCTGTTCCTGGCCGGGCTGCCCGGCCCCGCCGACGAGCTCGGCTACGGCGACGTGGTGGCCGCCCTGCAACTCAAGCTGCACGCCGCCCTGCCGGCACCCCTGCGCGACCGGGCCACCCAGCTCCAGCAACGCTTCCACCTGGACACACCCGGTTGGTACGCCGACGGCGACGCCTCCCCCGAGCTGGCCCGCACGGCCGAGGCCGTCTGGCGGCAGCAGCGCGTCGAGGTGCGCTACCGCGGCTGGCGTGGCGAGGTGACCCGGGTGCTGGAGCCGTACGGCCTGGTGCTCAAGGGCGGCCGGTGGTACGTGGTGGCCACGCGACCGGGCCGCGCCGAGCCGGCGACCTACCGGGTCAACCAGATCCTCGCGCTGACCCCGTTGGCGCAGGAGTTCGACCGACCGGCCGACTTCGACCTGCCGGCCTGGTGGCGGGAGCACGTGCTGCGGTTCCGGGCCCGGCTGCACCGCGACGAGGCCACCGTACGGCTGTCCCCCGCCGGCCGGGAACGGCTGCGGGAGATCGGCAGCGACCCGGTGGTGTCCGCGGTGGACGCCAGCGCAGGGCCACCCGACGTGCACGGCTGGGTGACCGCCGTCCTGCCGATCGAGTCGCTCACCCACGCCCACGGTGACCTGCTGCGCCTCGGCGCCGACGTGGAGGTGCTCACCCCGCTCGCGCTCCGCGACCGCCTGGCCGCCACCGCCGCCGGGCTGGCCGCCCTCTACGCCCCCTCTGGCCCGCCGACCCGGTAGCCGCCGCCCCTTCCACAGTGGAAGATCGGCGGGACATCGACTGTCGGCAGGGTGTGCCACCCTGGGACGGGCACCAGCGGTCACCGGAGGTGAGGGCCACGCTACGACTACGCGCACTGGTCGCCGTCGCCGGCACCGGGCCGGTGACGCTCGACGTCCCGTCCGGCGCGACGGTCGCCCTGGTCGCGCCACCGCGGGTCGGCACGGC
>NZ_JBFAPG010000152.1:0-12219 GCF_040675595.1 Micromonospora sp. NPDC049580 | reverse complement strand
CGAAGACGTACGCCAGCCGCACCGGCTGGCCGCTGCGCTCGGCCTCGGCCAGCGCCCAGTCCAGGGCCACCGACGCGTCGGTGGAGCCGTCGTAGCCGACCAGGATCTCCGCGTCCCGCACGTCGTCCTCCTCAGGGGTTGGTCGGGTTGGTCTCGCGGACCCAGCGCCACTCGGCGACCCGGGGGTCGTCCTCGCCGTGTTCGCGGGTGTAGTCGCGGGCGGCCTGCCGGGCGTCGACCATGTCCTGGCGCAGGTGCGCGGCGCGGGCGCCGAGGCCGGGCACCCGGTCGATGACGTCGATGACCAGGTGGAAGCGGTCCAGGTCGTTGAGCATCACCATGTCGAACGGGGTGGTGGTGGTGCCCTCCTCCTTGTAGCCGCGCACGTGCAGGTTGCCATGGTTGGAGCGGCGGTAGGTCAGCCGGTGGATCAGCCACGGGTAGCCGTGGTAGGCGAAGATGACGGGCCGGTCCGCGGTGAAGATGGTGTCGAACTCCTTGTCGGGCAGGCCGTGCGGGTGTTCGGTGTCCGGCTGCAGGCGCATCAGGTCGACCACGTTGACCAGCCGCACCTTCAGCTCCGGCAGGTGCTCGCGCAGCAGCTCGGTGGCGGCCAGCGTCTCCAGGGTGGGCACGTCACCGCAGCAGGCCAGGATGACGTCCGGCTCGCTGCCGCCGTCGTTGCTGGCCCACTCCCAGATGCCCAGGCCACGCCGGGTGTGCTGGATCGCCTCCGTCATCGTCAACCAGTTCGGCGCGGCCTGCTTGCCGGCCACCACCACGTTGATGTAGTGCCGGCTGCGCAGGCAGTGGTCCATCGTGGCGAGCAGCGTGTTGGCGTCCGGCGGCAGGTAGACCCGCACCACCTCGGCCTTCTTGTTGACCACGTGGTCGATGAAGCCGGGGTCCTGGTGCGAGAAACCGTTGTGGTCCTGCCGCCAAACGTGACTGGACAGCAGGTAGTTGAGCGAGGCGAGGGGCTGCCGCCAGGGGATCGCCCGGGTCACCTTCAGCCACTTGGCGTGCTGGTTGACCATCGAGTCGACGATGTGGATGAACGCCTCGTAGCTGGTGAACACGCCGTGCCGGCCGGTCAGCAGGTAACCCTCCAGCCAGCCCTGGCACAGGTGCTCGGAGAGCACCTCCA
This sequence comes from Micromonospora sp. NPDC049580, assembly GCF_040675595.1. Lineage (NCBI taxonomy): Bacteria > Bacillati > Actinomycetota > Actinomycetes > Micromonosporales > Micromonosporaceae > Micromonospora > Micromonospora sp. NPDC049580. The sequence goes on along the minus strand of NZ_JBFAPG010000152.1, from coordinate 11,072 downwards.
TGACCCGGCCGTCGGGGGAGAGGTGGTCGTCGCCGGGGACCGTGCCGGCGATCCAGGCCCGGTCGGTCACCTCGAAGGCGGCGCCCAACCGGTTGGACGCGACCTCGTCCGGGCCGAACAGTCGGAACGTCTGCGGGTTGGCGGTGATCACGTCGCGGATCCACGGGCCGAGCACCCCGGTCGCGCCGGCCATCGGCTGGCCCGGCTCCCGGACGTCCAGACCGTAGTCGCGGAAGTTGGGCAGGGTCAGGTCGCGCAGGACCACTCCGCCGTTGGTGACCGGGTTGGCGCTCATCCGTCGGTCACCGCGTGGCGGCAGCGTGCGCAGCTCGTCGACCGGAGCGCCGGTGGCGTCGAACAGCTCCTCCGGCCGGTAGCTGCGCAGCCAGTGCTCCAGTTCGGCCAGGTGGGCGGGGTTGTCGCGGACGCCCGACAGTGGCACCTGGTGTGCACGGTACGTGCCCTCCACCTGGGTGCCGTCGACCTCGCGCGGGCCCGTCCAGCCCTTCGGCGTCCGCAGCACGATCATCGGCCAGCGGGGGCGTTCGACGACACCGCCGGAACGGGCCCGCCGCTGGATCTCGGCGATCTCGTCCAGCGCCCGGTCCATCGTCGCGGCGAGCGTGCGGTGCATCACGGCCGGGTCGTCGCCGGACACCACGTACGGCTGGTAGCCCGAACCCCGCATGATGTCGAGCAGATCGGACTCGGGGATCCGGGACAGCACGGCCGGGTTGGCGATCTTGTAGCCGTTGAGGTGCAGGATGGGCAGCACCGCGCCGTCGCGGGCCGGATTCAAAAAGACGCTGGAGAGCCAGCTGCCGGCCAGCGGCCCGGTCTCCGCCTCACCGTCGCCGACCACACAGGCCACCACGAGGTCCGGGTGGTCGAACGCGGCGCCGTAGGCGTGGCTCAGGGCGTACCCGAGCTCGCCGCCCTCGTGGATCGAGCCCGGCACGTCCGCCGCGACGTGGCTGGGAATGCCGCCGGGGAAGGAGAACTGCCGGAACAGCCGGGCCATCCCGGCCTCGTCGCGCGCCACGTCGTGGTAGCGCTCCGACCAGGTGCCCTCCAGCCAGGTGTTGGCCACGATGGCCGGGCCGCCGTGGCCGGGGCCGGTGACCAGCATCGCGTTCAGGTCGCGGGCGACGATCACCCGGTTGAGGTGCGCGTAGATCAGGTTGAGTCCGGGGCTGGTGCCCCAGTGTCCGAGCAGCCGTGGCTTGATGTCGTCGGGGGTCAGCGGCTCGCGCAGCAGGGGGTTGCCCAGCAGGTAGATCTGCCCGACGGTGAGGTAGTTCGCGGCACGCCAGTAGGCGTCCAGCCGGCGCAGCTCCTCGTCGGTGAGTGCGCGCTGCACGTCGAGAGCGATGTCCATGGTGCTGCCTCTCGCGGGTAGGGGGCGGGTGTCCGGCGTCCAGCCTCGCCGCCGCCGACGCGGCCGGTCAGGGCCGTTGGTCCCGGGTCGGGCGGGCGTCGGGCTCGGTGAGCGGCATCTCGGCCAGGCCGCGTACGACGACCACCGGGGCGGGGGAGTGGTAGAGCAGGGACTGGGCGACCGCGCCGAGCATGGCTCGTCCCGGTTCGTCGCCCCGGGCGGCGACCACCGCCAGCTGGGCCGACCGGGACGTGTCGACGAGCACCTGCCCGGGGTCGCCGCGGGCGACCCGGCACTCGGTGGGCACCCCGCTGTGGCGGTCGGTGTGGCGGGCCAGGGCCTCGCTGAGCTGCTCGGCGACCGCGTGGGTGTCCTCGTTGCTCTCCGCCACCCGCAGCGCCACGAGGCGGGCGTCGCGCCTGCGTGCGCAGTCCACGGCCCACCGCAGGGCGAGGTGTGAGCTGGGCGAGCCGTCCACCCCGACCAGGACCGGGCCCTGCGGCGGCGGTTCGCGGCGGACCACCAGCAGCGGGCAGTTGGCTCGCGCGGCCAACTGCACGGCGGACGTCTCGGCCGGGACGCACTGGCCGCTGCCGGCCATTCCGCTGTCGCCGACCGCCAGCAGGAAGGCCGTCTCGGACCGGCGGATGAGGGTGGGAAGCAGGCCGCTCTCGACGATCTCGGCGCGTACGGTCAGACCGGGTTCGACCTGGTGGGCGAGCTGGGCGGCCCGGGTGATCAGGTCCTCGGCCTCGTTCCGCGGCGCGGCGACGGTCGCCGCCTCGAAGGCCGCGTGCCAGTCGAAGGTGTGCACGACGTGCAGCGGTCGGCCGTGCCCGGCGGCCTCCTGCGCGGCCTGCTCCACGACCGGAAGGTCACCGTCCGAGCCGAGGCCGACCAGCACCTCCGCGTCGGCGGATACCGCCATCCGATATCACCTCCCGGGCGTCGCGCCCGGCACGACCGCGCTGTCTCCTGACTGAGGGTAGTCGGGTGGACGCGGCGGCGGGCCGGTTCGGGCCGCGCCGACGGGCCTGCGGTGGCCCGCGCATCGGGGGGGGCGACGCGACCGGACGTCAACAAAGGTTGACAGCGGTGGTGGTGTCAACGTATGTTGACGGCATGAGTCAGGCGACGGAACTCGCGGCGGCAGCCGGCAGCACCGACCCCCGGGTCGGGCTGCGCGCCGTCCGCGCGCTGCGCCGGCTGCTCGAGCGACTCGAGGTGGTCCAGGTGGACAACGCCCGTCGACAGGGCTGGTCCTGGCAGGAGATCGCCGACGCGCTCGAGGTCAGCCGGCAGGCGGTGCACAAGAAACACGCTGGGCGACCGGCGGTCAACTCATCCTGGGAGGCGTGATGTTCGAACGGTTCACCGAGCGGGCGCGCGGCGTGGTGCGGCAGGCGCTGGAGGAGGCGCGGGCCGAGGGTCAGCGGCCGGTCGGCACCGAGCACCTGCTGCTCGCCCTGCTCGCCGACGAGGCCGGCCTGGCCAGCCGGGTGCTCACCGACGCCGGGGTGCGCGCCGACGACCTGCGCGAGCGGGTCCGGCGGCACACCAGCGGCGGAGGCGCTGGCCTCGGCGACGCGGACGCGGCGGCGCTGCGCGAGATCGGCATCGACCTGGCCGCCATCGTGGCCCGCATCGAGCAGTCCTTCGGCCCCGACGCGCTGCGCGAGGCCGTCCCGGCGCCGCGCCGCCGCTGGCGGCGTCGACGCTACCTCGGCGGGCCGTTCTCGCCCCGGTCGAAGAAGGCGCTGGAGCTGTCGCTGCGCGAGGCGCTGCGGCTGCGCCACAAGCACATCGGCACCGAGCACATCCTGCTCGGGGTGCTGCGCGAGGGCCAGGGGCTGGGCGCGCTGGTGCTCACCGAAGCGGGCGTCGACCTCGACGATCTGCGCCGACAGGTGGAGACCGCGCTGCGGACGGCGGCGTGACGCACGCGTACGCGTTGAAACCTGTCTGTGGCACTTCCGACGCCGGCCGGTCATCGGGTCGCTGAAGGCGGCCCGGTGCTGCACACTTGCGCCGTGGATGCTGGACAGGACAGGCGCCCCTCGGGTGGCGACGGCGGGCTGCGCTCCGCCGTGGTGGTGAACCCGGCCAAGGTCGACGATCTCGACGAGCTGCGCCGCACCGTGAACGACGCCCTGGGCGCCGCCGGCTGGCCCGAGCCGCAGTGGTTCGAGACCACCGTCGACGATCCCGGCCGCGGCCAGACCGAGCAGGCCGTCAAGGCCGGCGTCGACCTGGTCTTCGCCTGCGGCGGCGACGGCACAGTGATGTCCTGCGTCAGCGGGCTCGTCGGCACCGACGTGGCCCTCGCCGTGCTGCCGCAGGGCACCGGCAACCTGCTCGCCGCCAACCTCGGCCTCTCCACCGACCTCGCGGCTGGGCTCCAGGTCGCCGTCGAACGCGGCCGGCGGCTGCTCGACGTCGGCGCGGTGGAGGACCAGTACTTCACCGTCATGGCCGGCATGGGCTTCGACGCCCAGATGCTCGCCGCCACCAACGAGACCACCAAGGCCCGCATCGGCTGGCCGGCGTACGTCATGGGCGCTGCCCGGCACCTGCGGGACCGGCCGATGCGGGTGCAGATCCGCATCGACGACCGCCCGCCGGTGCGCCGCCGGGCCCGCTCGGTGCTGATCGCCAACGTCGGCCGGCTCCAGGGCGGGGTCCGCCTGCTCACCGAGGCCGAGCCGGACGACGGCTGGCTCGACGTCGCCGTGCTCACCCCGCGCAACCTGCGGCACTGGCTGGCCCTCGGCTGGGCGGTGATCCGCCGCAGCGGCCAGGTGCCGCAGATGGAGGTCTTCCGCGGCCGGACGGTGGTGGTCAGCAGCGACCGGGCGCAGCCGCGGGAGCTCGACGGCGACCTCATCGCCCCCGGTCGGCGGCTGCACGCCGAGATCCGACCGCAGGCGCTCTGGCTCTGCGTCCCGCAACCCGAGGACGCCCCCGACCTGGCCGTCGACGCGCAGGGCGCCGGGGAGCGGGGCGAGCAGCTGATCGAGGAAGCGCGCCGTGAGTAGCACCCGGATCGTGCCGGAGACCCGGCTGATGGCCAACGAGGAGCTGTCGGCCGACGACGCCTGGCACACACTGCGCCGCAAGGGCGGCTGGCACCTGCTGCGCGACGCGTTCATCCGGTTCCGCTACGGCGACGGGTTCAGCCACTCCCGCGCCTTCGCGTTGCAGCTCTGCCTCGCCGTGGTGCCGTTCCTGATCGCCCTCACCGGTCTGATCAGCAAGCTGGGTGTCGAGGAGGGCGGCCAGGTGGTCGCCGACACCGTGCTGGCGCTCACCCCGGGCCAGAGCGCGCAGGTGGTCGGCGAGCTGCTCGGCGAGGGCGAACGCGTCGAGGACGCCGGTGAGCTGGCGCTCACCCTCGGTCTGCTCACCGGGCTGGTCGCGCTGACCACCACGATGGCCCAGATCGAGCGGGGCGCCAACCGCATCTACGGGGTCGAACGGGATCGCCCGGCCCTGCCGAAATACCTGCGGGCGGCCGTCCTGGCCGTCACCGCCGGCCTGCCCGCGCTGGCCGGCTTCCTGATCCTCGTCGGCGGCGGGGCGATGGGCGACTCGGTACGCAAGCACTACGAGTGGGGCGAGGTCGCCACCGGCGTCTGGGACGTGGTCCGCTTCCCGCTGAGCCTCGGGCTGACCGTGCTCGCCGTGGCCGTGCTGTTCCGGCACGCGCCACGCCGCAACCAACCCGGCCTGTCCTGGCTCTTCTTCGGCGCGGGCATCGCCACGGCCCTGTGGTGGCTGGCCAGCCTGCTGCTCGCCGCGTACGTGCGGTTCAGCGACGGCTTCGGCCAGACCTACGGCGCGCTGACCGGCATGATGGCGCTGCTGCTCTGGGCCAACCTGACCGGCATGGCGCTCTTCGGTGGGCTGGCCTTCGCCGCCCAGCTGGAGGCGCTGCGCATCGGCGTGGAGGAGCCGGCGCAGCCCGACCTGTGGGAGCCCGAGACCGACCGCGCCGAGCTGCTCGACACCGGGGACATGACGGCGCTCTGAGCGGCGCCCGGGTGTACGCCTGACCCGGATCGGGTACAGCGCCTCGCCAGGTACAACAAGGGAGGTGCGGGGTGACCGCGGTCAAAGAGGTGGCTCGACGTCCGATCGGTCACTTCGCCGAACGGAGCATCGCCGGCCTGGTGGCCGTCACCGGTGCCGGCGTGGCTTTCGGGCTGTTGTTGTTGCTCGTGCGGGTGCGGTGGAGCCCGTTGCAGGACGCCGACCACGCGGTCGCCGAGTGGTTCAACTCGCTCGTCGCCCCGCACCACCCGCTGGTCACCGTGCTTCAGGCGGTGACCGACCTGGGCGGCCGGCCGATCCTCATCTGGCTGGTCACCATCGCGGTGGTCGGGCTGCTGATCCGACGGCAGCCCCGGCTGGCCGTCTACCTGATCATCACCGGGGTCGGTGGGCTGATCCTCGACCCGTCGCTCAAGACCCTCGTCGGCCGGCTCCGCCCGGTGGTGGACATCCCGGTCGCCAGCGCACCCGGCAACAGCTTCCCGAGCGGGCACGCGCTGGGCTCGTTCGTCGCGTACGGGGCGCTGCTGCTGGTGTTCCTGCCGGCGATGGCACCGCGCTGGCGCAAGCCCGCGATCGTCGGCGTCGGTGTGCTGGTGGCGCTGATCGGGCTGACCCGGATCGCGCTGGGCGTGCACTTCGTCTCCGACGTGCTGGCCGGCTGGCTGCTCGGCGCCACGTGGCTGGGCGTGACCGCGTACGCCTTCCGGCTGTGGCGGCGCGAGCGCGGCCGGCCGGTGCCGCCGCTGAGCGAGGGGCTGGAGCCGGAGGCCGGGCACGAGATCGCCCCCGCCCCGGCCGAGGAGCACGTGCTGGCGCACCCCCGCTCGGCGGTGGCCGAGCTGCTGGTCGGCTGGGTGCTGGTGTTCGGCGCGCTGTACGGCTTCGGCACGTACGTCAGCTATCACGCCAAGGGCACCTTCTTCGACACCCTCGACACCGAGGTTCCCCGCTGGTTCGCCGCCCGGCACACCGACATGCTGACCGAGGTGAGCTGGTGGTGGAGCAAGTTCGGTGACACCCACGCGATCCTGCTCATCTCGCTGGTGTTCTGCCCGCTGGTGCTCGCGGTGTGGCGGCGGTGGCGGCCGGTGCTGTTCGTGGCGCTGGCGATGGTCGGTGAGCTGACCCTCTTCCTCGCCTCGGCGCGTGCGGTCGACCGGCCACGGCCCCCGGTGGAGAACCTGGACGGGCAGATGCCCACCTCCTCCTTCCCGTCCGGGCACATCGCGGCGACGATCTGCGTCTGGCTGGCGATCACCCTCATCGTGTTCCCGCGTACCGACCGCTGGTGGCGGTGGGTCTTCGTGGCGTTGGCCGTGATCATGCCGGCCGGGGTGGCGACCTCGCGGATGTACCGGGGGATGCACCACCCGACCGACTTCATGGGCGCGATCCTGCTCTCCGCGCTCTGGATCGCGCTGCTCTACCTCGTGATCCGCCCGAACGCCGACCTGACGGAGGGCAACCAGCCGGCCATCGAGTCCGACGACGTGGACACCCTCGACGACGAGCTGGCGCGCGCCGGCCGAGCCGACTGAGCGCTGCCGTGCGGGTGATGACCTGGAACATCCGCACCGGCGGCCGGGACCGCGGTGGCTCCGACCGGCTGGATCAGGTGGTTCAGGTCATCGACCAGCAGAGGCCGGACGTGTTGGCCCTGCAGGAGCTGCGCGGCTTCGACCGGGACGGGTTGATGGCCACGGTGGCGGGCCGGGTGGGGATGACGCCCCACCTGGCCCGGTCCTGCTTCGGGCAGCCGGTGGCGGTGCTGGTCCGGCCGCCGTACCGGGTTCTCGCCGCGGGGGCGCTGCGCCGGCCGTTCCACCACGCCGCCGCCCGCGTCGTGGTGTCCACCTCGGCCGGCCCGCTCACCGTGCTCGGCACCCACCTCTACCCGTACTCCGGCGGACGCCGACGGATGGAGGTCGACTGGCTGGTGGCGGCGCTGCGCCACGCCCCGGGGCCGCTGACGTTGCTCGCCGGCGACCTCAACTCGCTCGACCCGACGGTCGACCACACCGCTCGCCTGGCCGGCCTTAGCGCCATCTACCGGCAACGGCATGTGCGCCGGGGCGGTGGCGCCGTGGACACCCGCGCGATCGGCCGCCTGCTCGCCGCCAACCTCGTCGACCTGTGGCCGTCGTCCAACGTCCGAGCGCCGGAGGCCGACGGTCTCACCGTGCCCACCCGCTTCGGCGGGGCCGAGTTCGCCGGCATGCGGCTGGACTACCTCTTCGGCAGCCGCGCGGTGGCCGAGCGGGTGCATGGCTGCCAGGTGATCCGTGGTGCAACAGCGGACACGGCCTCCGACCACTATCCACTGCTGGCCACCATCGACCTGTGACCGCGCGGGGCCCTGGCCGATGGCGTCGCCGGGCTACCGTGCCCACCGTGACCGACCAACCACCGCTCCCCGCGCCGCCCGCCGACAACCCGGCCGCGCCCCCGGTGATGCTCGCGGCCCGAGCCCCGTCGGCTGTCCGCACGGCGGAGCCGGCCGCCGTCGCGCTCCCGCTGGTCGCGGCCGTCGCGCGCGGTGTCGCGCTGGTCTTCGTGCTGCCGGTACGCCTGCTCTGGGAGCTGATCGCGGCTGCCGGCCGGCTGCTGCGCCGGTACCTGCTCACCCCGGTGGGACGGTTCCTGCGCGACTGGCTGGTGGCCCCGTTGGTCTGGGCCCTGGACCGGCTGCTCTGGCGTCCGCTGCTGTGGTGCGCCGACCGTCTACTGTGGCGTCCCCTGCGCTGGGCGGCCCGCAATCTCGTCTGGGTGCCCCTGGTGTGGCTGGCCCGGGGTGTCGCGTGGGTGGCCCGCACTCTCGTGTGGTTGCCACTGGTGTGGTTGGGGCGGGGTGTCGCGTGGGTGGCCCGCACCCTCGTGTGGTTGCCACTGGTGTGGCTGGGGTACGCCCTCGCTTGGACGGTCCGCACGGTGCTCTGGTCGCCGCTGGTGTGGCTGGCCCACCATGGGCTGCGCCCGCCTCTGGTGGCCCTGGGACGCGTGCTGGTCTGGCTCGCCGAGCACCTCATCGTGCGGCCGCTGCGCTGGCTGGGCGCGACGCTCGCCCCCGCCGGACGGCTGCTGTGGCGCGGCGTCGCCGTGCTCGCCGGGGCGTTGGGCACCGCGCTCGTCGCGCTGGCGCGGGGATTCTGGTGGGTCGTGGTCGGCCTGGCGCGGGGAGTCTGGTGGCTCGTCGCGGGGTTCGGCCGGCTGGTCGTGGCCGCGCTGGTGGGAGCGTGGCAGACCGCCGGCTGGCTGCTGCGGTGGGTCTACCGACTGCTGCTGCGCCCGGTCGGGCTGGGGCTGCGCTGGCTGTGGCGGCACACCGTACGTCCGCTGCTGTCGGGCATCCGCTGGGTCTGGTCGGTGACGGTCGTGCCGGCGGCGCGCAGCCTGCGAGCGGTCTGGCGGGCGACCATCACGCCGGCGGCCCGGTGGACCCGCCGCGCGGTGCTCGACCCGGCCCGGATGGCGTCCCTGGAAGTGCTGAGCGCACTGGGTCTGCGCCGCTGACGACGCCTCAGAGCACGAGGTTGAGCAGCACGGTCAGCACCACCGAGGCCAGGATCGAGAAGAGGATCATCAGGAGGCAGCCCAGGCCACCACCGAGCGGGCGGATCTCTGTGTTACCGAAACGCATGGGTTTCACCTGTCCGTGAGTGCGGGCTGCGGGGTGAGCAGGTGGCGGATCGCGTCGGCGACCGCCGTCGGAGCCGTGGTGGCCACGTTGTGTGCGGCCCGGGGAACGACCACCAGATCGGCGTCCGGGACCAGCCGGGCCACCTGGGTCCGCCAGGCGGCCGGCGCGACGGGATCCCGCGCGCCGGTGACGACAAGCGTCGGCGCCGTGATCCGGACCAGGTCCGCCTCGATCGTGTTGCGGACCGAGTGCGACAACGTCGCCAGGACCCGCCAGGGTCGCGCGTTCCAGACGTCCCGGAGCAGGATCGGCGCCTGCAACGGCGACTCGTGCAGGGTGTCCACCAGCCACCGGCCGAACTGGGCCCGGCGGGACCGGCCGGCCGGGTCGGCGGTCGGCCCGGCCAGCACCAGCGCGCGTACCGCCTCCGGGTGGGTCGCCGCGAGCGCGGCGGCCACCTCGGCGCCGAACGAATGCCCGAGCAGGCAGACCGGCGGCAACCGGTACGCCGCCAGCCAGGCGGCCAGGTGTGCGGCGTGCCGGCGCACGTCGTACGCGCCGTGGGGGTGCGCGGTCAGGCCGAAGCCGGGCAGGTCCGGCACGTACACCGGATGGGTTTGGGCGAGCGCGACGGCCAGCGGGGTGAGGTAGCGGTGCGAGACCGCCAGGCCGTGCACCAGGACCACGGGCGGGTTGCCGGTGCCGGGGTCCGGGCCACGCCGGGTGTGGGTACGCAGCCCGTCGACGAGCCGCCACTCGCTTGTCAAGCCGGCGGCCGGCCGAGGCGCGGCGATGGCGAGCCGCAGCTCGGCCGGCCCGAAGCGGCCGGCGGGCGTCAGCCTCACAGTTGGCGCAGCCGGGGCAGCAGCTGCTCCTGTGCCCAGTCCAGGAACATCGGCTGGCTCTCGCCGCCGACCTGGATGATCGCCACGTGCGTGAAGCCGGCGTCGACGAACTTGCGGAACGCCTCGACGTGCGCGTCCACGTCCGGGCCGCAGGAGATGCCCTCGGCGACGTCCTCCTCGCGCACGAACTGGGTGGCGGCGGCGAAGGCATCCGGGTCGGGCAGGTCGGCGTTGACCTTCCAACCCATTCCGAACCAGCGGAACTGGTCGTGCACGGTCTTGCGGCACTCGGCCTCGTCCGGGCCGTAGCAGATGGCCACCTGCCCGTAGCGGGGCTGGCCGACGCCACCGGCGTCGTCGTACATCTCGATGATGTGCCGGTCGGGCTCGGTGGAGACGAGGCCGTTGCCGTACTCGGCCGCCAGGGTGGCGGACTGCCGGCCGGAGGCGGCGATGGCCATCGGCACCGGCCGCTCGGGGCGGTCCCAGACGTAGGCGTCGGGCACGTCGAAGTGGTTGCCGGAGAAGGTCAACGTCTCACCGTTGAGCAGCGGCCGGATGATCTGCAGCGCCTCCTCGAACATCTCGTGGCGCTGCTGCACGTGCGGCCAGCCGCCGACGACATGCTCGTTGAGGTTCTCCCCGGCGCCTAGGCCGAGGGTGAACCGCCCGTCCGAGAGCGCCCCGATGGTGCTGGCCTTCTGCGCGACCACGGCCGGGTGGTAGCGGCGGATCGGGCAGGTCACGAAGGACATCAGCTCCGCGCGGGAGGTGGCGTGCGCGACCGCGCCGAGCACCGACCAGGCGTACGGGGAGTGGCCCTGGGCGTCGAGCCAGGGATAGTAGTGATCAGAGATCACCAGTTGGTCGAAGCCGGCCGCCTCGGCCCGCACCGCGTGGTCCACCAGCTGCTTCGGACCGGCCTGCTCGCACATCAGGGTGTAGCCGACGCTCACCATCCGGGTATCTCCTTCTCGCCGACGGTTCGTCCCGAGATACCCAGGTCAGCGGCCGTCAACCCTCTCGTCCGGTTCGGACGGCCGATGCTTGACGGATGCCAGCGACCGGCCTACGGTCGTCTTAACCGGTTAAGACCTACGGTCTGGCGCACATCCTGTGGTGGGGATGATCGCCCCGTGACGGCCCGCGTGGAAGCGGG
>NZ_JBFAPG010000151.1:0-12251 GCF_040675595.1 Micromonospora sp. NPDC049580 | reverse complement strand
GGCTTTACAAGCACCCTGTTGAGTTCTCAAAGAACAACCACACACCGATCAGAAGACCCAACCAGTGGGCCACCATCCCGGGGCTTTTCGTACCGGTGCTCGGCGCTTTCCAGCGCCAGGCACTTTTACTACGTTACCCGCTGGTTTCTGCCGTGTCAAACCGGTGTTTCGCGGTTCGTCGTGCTTTAACCCGTGTTGCGGGCACCATGTCTCGACCGGCTTGCGCCGCTCTCGTCACGGTGGTGGCAGGCCGGCCGCAGCGGTTTCCCGCTTGCTCGCCCGTTTCCCTGCCGGCTGACTACTTTACCCGGTCGGTTCCGCCGCACCAAATCCGCCTCGCGGCGTTTTCCGTGGGCACCACCCGGCGGGATCCGGCCGGCGAACCCGCCTGACCCCGAAGTCGTCGCCGCGCTCCGGCCGCTTCAGGCTTTCGCCTGTTTCGTCCGTTCCGCGCTGGCAGAGAGAAAGTTACGCGTCCGGCCCGATGATCGTCAAATCTGCCGGACGCGTCCCCCGTCACATCGTCGACAACCGACTATTCGCCCAGCTCAACGCCTGCGAACGACCGCTTTCCCCGGCGCAGCACCAGGTACCGACCGTGCAGCAGGTCGTCCCTGGACACCGTGGCGTCCACCTCGGTCACCCGGTTGTTGTTCACGTAGGCGCCGCCCTCGGCGATCACGCGCCGCGCCTCCTTGAGCCCCGTCGCCAGCCCGGAGTCCCGCAGGAGACCCGCCACGTCCGGCAGCTCGCCAGGGATACGCACCAGACCGGCCTCGGTCAGCGCCGCGCGCAGCGTCTCCGGGGCCAGATCGTCAAGCGAACCGCGCCCGAACAGCGCCTGGCTGGCGGCGACCGCCTGCCGGGTCTCCTCGGCGCCGTGCACCAGGGTGGTCAACTCCTCGGCCAGCGCCCGCTGGGCCAGCCGGGCTGCCGGCCGCTCGGCCGTCGCCTTCGCCAGCTCCTCCAGCTCGTCCCGGGAGCGGAAGCTGAAGTACCGCAGGTAGCGGTCGACCTCTCGGTCGTCGACGTTGAGCCAGAACTGGTAGAAGGCGTACGGGCTGGTCATGGTCGGGTCGAGCCAGACGGCGCCGCCCTCGGTCTTGCCGAACTTCGTGCCGTCGGCCTTGGTGACCAGCGGCGTGGTGAACGCCTGGACCGGCCCCGCGCCGCGCCGCCGGATGTAGTCGACGCCGGCGGTGATGTTGCCCCACTGGTCGGACCCACCGAACTGAAGTTGGCAGCCGTAGCGGCGGTGCAGCTCGAAGAAGTCGTTGGCCTGCAGCAGCTGGTAGCTGAACTCGGTGAAGCTGATGCCCGTCTCCAGCCGCGCGCGCACCACCTCCCGGGCGAGCATCTTGTTGACCGGGAAGTGCTTGCCCACGTCGCGGAGGAACTCGACGACCGACATCTCGCCGGTCCAGTCGAGGTTGTTGACCAGCTGGGCCGCGTTCTCACCCGTGTACGACACGAAGGGCGCGAGCTGCTCGCGGATCCGCTCGACCCAGCCGGCGATCACCTCCGGCGGGTTGAGCGTCCGCTCGGCGCTCTCCTTCGGGTCGCCGATCTGCCCGGTCGCCCCGCCCACCAGCAGCAACGGGCGGTGACCCGCGAGTTGCAGACGGCGGGCCGTGATGACCTGCATGAGCGAGCCGACGTGCAGGCTCTGCGCGGTGGGGTCGAAGCCCACGTAATAGGTGGTGGCCTCCCCGCCGTCGAGCAGCTCGCGCAGCTCGTCGAGGCCGGTCGAGTCCTGGATCAGGCCACGCCAGAGCAGGTCGTCGGTCAGGGAGTACCGCCCGGGCGGCGGGAGGCTGCTGTCGGTCACGGTCACCAATTCTCCCCCATCGCCGGCTCCGACCCGTACCGGGTTTGACGCAACCCGCTCCGGCTAGGCTTGCGCCCCGTTGATCGAGGAGGGGTTCGCCGTGGAGATGCCGGATCTGACGGGTGGTTTCGTCGCCCTGCTCGGCCTGAAATTCGAGGAGGCCACCGCCGACCGGGTGGTCATCAGCTGGCAGGTCCGCCCGGAGCTGCACCAGCCGTTCGGCATCCAGCACGGCGGGGTGTACTGCTCGGTGGTGGAGACCGCGGCCAGCATCGGGGGGGCGCTCTGGCTGGCCGACCGGGGCACGGTGGTCGGGGTGTCGAACCAGACCGATTTCCTGCGGGCCGTCCGCGACGGCGAGCTGCGGGCGGTCGGCACTCCGGTGCACCGGGGTCGCAGCCAGCAGCTCTGGCAGGTGGAGATCAGCGACGCCGACGAGCGGCTGGTCGCCCGTGGTCAGGTCCGGCTGCAGAACCTCTCCCGCGACTGACCGTCGGGCTCGAACGGGCCCGGCCGCGGCGGTGTAGCGCGGCCGCTCACCCGGGGACGGTCAGTTGCGGGCCTCGTCCAGCACCGGCTCGATCGCCTGGTCGGCGTCGTCATCGTTGTCGTCGCCGTCCTCGGCGGGGACCTGGCTCAGACGTACCTCGGTGATGGCCCGGTGGTCGATGCCCGCCACCGTCAGCACCCAGCCGTCCAGGCTCACGTCCTCCCCGGCCACGGTGGGGATGTGCCCGAGGCGGGCCAGCACCAGTCCGGCGACTGTGGTGTAGTCGCCGGCCGGGCGCGAGGGCAGCTCGACGCCGATGTCCGTGAGGTCGTGCACCGGGAAGGTGCCGGGCAGCACCATCGCGCCGTCCGGCTCGCGGCGCACCGAGTAGCCGTCCCGGTCGGTCTCGTCGTAGATCTCCCCGACGATCTCCTCCAGGATGTCCTCCAGCGTCACGATGCCGTCGACGGCGCCGCGCTCGTCCACGACCAGCGCGATGTGCTGGCGCTCGGCCTTGAACTGCCGCAGCGCGTCCACCACCGGCAGCGAGTCGGGCAGCAGCATCGGCGGGCGGGCGATCTCGTCGACCGGGCGGTCGTCGGGCACGCCGACCAGGTCACGCAGGTGGATCACACCGGCGGTGTCGTCCAGGCCGCCGTGGCGCACCACCGGCGCCCGGGAGTGCCCGGTGGCGGCCAGCACCAGCCGCGCGGCCTCCGCGGTGGTTCCGCTGTCGAGCGTGAACACCCGCAACCGGGGTACGAGCACCGCCCGCAACCGCCGGTCGGCGATCTCCACGGCGCCCGCGATGATCGTGCGCTGCTCCTTGGTGAAGCCGTGGTTGCCGGCGACGATGTCGCGCAGCTCGTCCGGGCCGATCTCCTCCGGCTGGTGCTTCGGGTTGAGCCCGACCAGGCGTACGACCAGGTCGCTGGTGGCGCCGAGGGCCCAGACGGCCGGGCGGGTGAGACTGGCGAGCAGGTCGAGCGGGCGGGCCACCAGCAGCGCCCACCGCTCGGCGGACTGCATGGCGATCCGCTTGGGGGCCAGCTCGCCGAAGACCAGGGTGACGAAGGTCAGCGCGAGGGTCACCACCACGATCGCCACCGTCTCGGCGGCGCTCCCGAACACCCCGAGCAGCGGAACGAGGGGCTTGGCCAGGGAGACAGCCGCGGCGGCGGAGGCCAGGAAGCCGGCGAGGGTGATGCCGATCTGGATGGTGGCCAGGAAGCGGTTCGGATCCTTGGCGAGCCGGGCCAGCACCCGTCCCGCCCGGCTGGTGCGCTCCAACCGCTGGATCTGGCTGTCCCGCAGCGACACCAGCGCCATCTCACTGCCGGCGAAGAGCGCGTTGATGACGACCAGGATCCCGACCAGGGCCAGTTGGCTCCCGTAGCTCTGCACGCCCGGTTCGCTCCCTCACGGTGGTGGCACCGGCCGTACGCACGGCGCCCGCCGGTCGGCTGGCCCGCCCGGCGTACGCGCTTCTGTGCCCCGTGCGGCCGCGGCCGAATCCTGCTCCGGCGACGCTACGCCGAATCGGTCGCCGGTGACGCGGGCAGGTCGAGCACGTACGAGTCGCCCTGCGGGCGGAAGCCGAGCCGATGGTAGTAGGGGGCGACCATGCCGGGCGGGCTGACCACCCGGTGGAAGCCCCGCTCGGTGAAGAGGCGGCTGCGCCGGTAGACGAACTCGCCGGGGGTGAAGTCGCGGAACTTCGGGGTCACGTAGTCCAGGTCGATCTGGGCGACCCCGCGCGCCTCGGCGTGCGACAGCACCACCCCGACCACCTCGTCAGCGGTGACCACGAGGAAGGCCGACCGGTCGGTGGCGGCCGGGTCCCAGTGGAAGTCGGGGTTGAACCGGGCGATGTCCGGCGCGTGGATCCGCAGCGTGTGCGCCAGGAACTGGTCGCCGACGCCGACCTCCACCACCTGGTAGGTCTGCTCGTCGTGGCGGGTCGCGAGCATCCCCCGCAGGTACCAGATGTTGATCACCGCGAGGACGATGTTGAGCCCGACCATGGGCCAGACCTCAAGGGCGGCGTTGTAGCCGATCAGCACGACGCAGCCGACGAGGTTGAGCGCGCGCAGCCGCAGGATGCGCGACTGCAGCAGCGACCACACCAGCACCGCGGAGCCGGCCCAGCCGACCAGATCCAACCAGTTCACCCCGCGAGACTAGTGCCCGACCAGGTCAGGGGCGTCGGCGGGCAGCTCCAGCAGCCACTCCTCGACCTCGGCCCCGCGCCCGTTGGCGTACCCCGAATCCTCGCCGACCACGACGAACCCGCACTTGCGCAGCACCGCGAGGGAGGCGGCGTTGTCCTTGGCGGCGCGGGCGTGCACCGGCCGGGGCAGCTCGCGCAGCAGGGCGGCGAGGGCCGCGGTGGCGTGGCCCCGGCCCCAGCGGGCCGGGTCGATCCAGTAGCTGACCTCGGTCTGGTCGTCGACCAGGAAGGCGCTGACGTAACCGACCACCTCGCCGTCGGCCTCGATGGTGCGGACTCGGTTCGCCGGGTTGGTGAGCACCCGCGCCCAGTGCCGGGCGAACTCGCGGTGGTCGGACGGGTCCTTGGGGCCGAACGCGGCCATCCGGTTCGCCTCGGGGTCCTGCTGGTGCAGGAAGAACTCCACGAGGTCGTCCTCGTGGACCGGCCGCAGCCGCACATCGGAGGTCATCCGGCGAGGGTACGCAGCGCCGGTGACAGTTCGGAGCCGGTGGCGCGTCGACGGTCGACCGCCGACCGGCGCGTTCGGCGTCACCGCGGGCCCCGCGCCGCCGACAATGAGTCGACCGACCCTGGGAGTGCCGATGGACCGACCTGTCGTCGTGGGTGTGGACGGATCGCCGTCCAGCCTCGTCGCCGCCGAGCACGGGGCCCACGCCGCCCTGCTCCGGTCCCGGCCGCTGCTCCTGGTGCACGGTTACCTGCACCCGCTCGGCTACGGCGTGCCCCTCAACCCGTACGACCTCGGGGTGCCGGCGCCCACCGACCAGTCGCGGAAGATGGTGGAGCGGACGGCGGCCGACCTGGCCGACCGGTGGCCCGGCCTGGCCGTCGAGGCCCGTCAGGTCGCCGGCGGCCCCGGCGCGACGATGGTCGAGGAGTCCCGACGGGCGGATCTCGTCGTGGTGGGCAGCCGCGGTCTGGGCGGGTTCGCGGGTCTGCTGCTCGGTTCGGTCGGTGCCCAGGTGGCCGCGCACGCGCACTGCCCGGTGCTGGTGGTCCGACCGGACGAGCAGCCGATCGACGCGGACGCGCCGGTGCTGGTCGGCGTGGACGGGTCCGAGTCGTCCCGGCTGGCCGTGGGCTACGGCGCCACCGAGGCGGCGCTACGAGACGTCC
Organism: Micromonospora sp. NPDC049580; assembly: GCF_040675595.1. Classification (NCBI taxonomy): domain Bacteria; kingdom Bacillati; phylum Actinomycetota; class Actinomycetes; order Micromonosporales; family Micromonosporaceae; genus Micromonospora; species Micromonospora sp. NPDC049580. Next base: position 6,584 of record NZ_JBFAPG010000151.1, on the reverse strand, counting down.
CGCTGGTGCTCGCGCACGTCGGCCCGCTGGACGGGGACCGGCCGGTGCCGGACGAGGTCGAAGAGGCGCAGGCCGCGTACCAGGCCGAGGCGGTGCGGCTGTTGGCCGAGGCGGTGCGGCTGTTGGCCGAGGCGTCCGCGGCTGTCCGGACCGGGCATCCCGATCTGGTGGTGCGGGAGCACCCGGTCCGGGCGGCCGGCGCGGCCCCGGGGCTCATCGAGGCCAGCGGCACGGCGTCGCTGCTGGTCGTGGGCACCCGAGGCCGGCACGGCTTCGCCGGTCTGCTGCTCGGCTCGGTCAGCCAGGCTGCGATTCAGCACGCGCGCTGCCCGGTGCTGGTCGCGCACCCGTACGACCCTCCGAGGTGACCGGCGCGTCGTCGCCCCCGCCGAGCATCTGCAGGAAGTCGGTGGTGAGGGCGAACGGGTCGGCGGGGCCGCTGGTGGGCAGCCGGCGCTCGACCTGGTCGGCCAACTCGCTGGCGGCGCGACGGATGCGGCCGCGCAGGGCGCCGTCGGCGGTGCCACCGGACCAGTCCTCCGGGGCGGCGAAGACGGAGGTGGGGACCACCACCGCCCGCAGGTAGCCGAACATCGGGCGGAGGGCGTGCTCCAGGGCGAGGGAGTGCCGGGCGGTGCCGCCGGTGGCCCCGATGAGGACCGGACGGTCGACGAGCGAGTCGGCCTCCAGCACGTCGAAGAAGGACTTGAACAGCCCGTTGTACGACGCGTTGAAGATCGGCGTCACGGCGATGATGCCGTCCGCCCCGGTCACCGCGTCGATGGCCTCGCGCAGGCCGGCCGGCGGGAACCCGGTGAGCATGTTGTTGACCACGTCGTGGGCGTACTCGCGCAGGTCGACGACCCGCAGCTCCACCTCGGCGCCGCGCCGGACCAGCTCGTCGCGGGTCGCCCCGGCGAGCTGGTCGGCGAGCAACCGGGTGGACGAGGGCTGGCTCAGCCCCGCCGAGACGACGGCGAGCGTACGGCGGGTCATCGGGTCGCCCCCTCCGGCGCCTTGCCCGTCACGTCGTCGACGGCGTGCACGGTGCTGTCCTTCACGCCACCGGCCGCGGCGACCAGCGAGGCGTGGGTGGGCGCCTCCGGCACGTGCGCCGGGCGCAGGGCGTCGAACTCCTTGCGCAGCACCGGCACGACCTCCTCGCCGAGCAGGTCGAGCTGCTCCAGCACCGTCTTGAGCGGCAGGCCCGCGTGGTCCATCAGGAACAGCTGCCGCTGGTAGTCGCCGACGTACTCGCGGAAGCCGAGGGTGCGGTCGATGACCTGCTGCGGGCTGCCCACGGTCAGCGGGGTCTCCCGGGTGAACTCCTCCAGTGACGGCCCGTGCCCGTAGACCGGGGCGTTGTCGAAGTACGGCCGGAACTCCCGGACCGCGGCCTGCGAGTTGCGCCGCATGAACACCTGGCCGCCGAGGCCGACGATGGCCTGGTCGGCGGTGCCGTGGCCGTAGTGCGCGTACCGCTGGCGGTAGAGCTCGACCATCCGCTGGGTGTGCTCCTTGGGCCAGAAGATGTGGTTGGCGAAGAAGCCGTCGCCGTAGTACGCGGCCTGCTCGGCGATCTCGGGGCTGCGGATCGAGCCGTGCCAGACGAACGGCGGCACACCGTCGAGCGGGCGCGGCGTCGAGGTGAAGGACTGCAGCGGGGTGCGGTACTTGCCCTTCCAGTCGACCACGTCCTCGCGCCACAGCCGGTGCAGCAGGTCGTAGTTCTCGATCGCGAGGGGGATGCCGGCGCGGATGTCCTTGCCGAACCACGGGTACACCGGGCCGGTGTTGCCGCGGCCCATCATCAGGTCCACCCGGCCGTCGGACAGGTGCTGGAGCATCGCGTAGTCCTCGGCGATCTTCACCGGGTCGTTGGTGGTGATCAGCGTGGTCGCGGTGGACAGCAGCAGCCGTTCGGTGCGAGCCGCGATGTGACCGAGCATGGTGGTCGGGGACGAGGGGACGAACGGCGGGTTGTGGTGCTCACCGGCGGCGAAGACGTCGAGCCCGACCTCTTCGGCCTTCAGCGCGATGGCAACCATCGCCTTGATCCGCTCATGCTCGGTCGGCTCCCGACCGGTGGTCGGATCGACCGTGACGTCACCGACGGTGAAGACTCCGAACTGCATGACAGCTCCTCGCGTGTCAACCGGGTGCCGTCGTAGTACCCGGACGCAGCCCACAACTTATTTGACAAGTCAACTATTCCGTCGGCGGCCTACCTGGCAGTGGCGCCGGTCACCCGCGGGAATCAGCCCCCGGCGACCGAGGGGAGCACCTGCACCTGGGCGCCCTCGCCGACCGGTGTGGCCAGCCCGCCGGAGTGCCGGCAGTCCTCCCCGTCGACGTAGACGTTGACGTAGCGGCGCAGCTCGCCGCGCTCGTCGCGGATCCGCCGAGCCAGCCGGGGATGATCGGCGGCGAGCTCGTCGAGGACCGCCCCCAGCGTGCCGCCCGCGTCGACACTGAGCCGGCTGGCGCCGCCGGCCTCGCCGCGCAGCGGGCCGGGCAACAGCACGGTGACCACTCAGACCACCGCCGCCCGGACGCACAGCACGTCGGGCAGGTGCGCGGCCACCTGCGACCAGGAGTCGCCCTCGTCCCGGCTGGCGTAGACCTCGCCGGAGCGGGTGCCGAAGTAGACGCCGCCAGGTGTGGCGTCGTCCGCGCACATCGCGTCGCGCAGCACCGCCGGATAGAACGGGCCCTCGGGCAGGCCCACCGACAGCGGCTCCCACTTGGCGCCGGCGTCGGCGGAGCGGAACACCCGGCAGCGGTGGTCGGTGGGGAACCGCTCGACGTCGGCCACCAGCGGGAACGTCCACACCATCCCGGGCCGCCCGGGGTGCGACACCATCGGGAAGCCGAAGTCGCTGGGCAGCCCGTCGGCGATCGACGACCAGGTGCGGCCGTCGTCGTCGGAGCGGTAGACGCCGAAGTGGTTCTGCGCGTACAGCCGCTCGGGGTTGCCGGCGTCCCGCGCGACCTTGTGCACGCACTGGCCGAACTCCGGCCACTCGTCGGCCAGGCCGGCGGCGCGGATGCCCACGTTGCCCGGAGCCCAGCTCGCCCCGGCGTCCTGCGAGCGGTAGACGCCACCGGTGGACATGGCGACCAGCACCCGGGCCGGGTCGCGCGGGTGGGGCAGCACGGTGTGCACGGCCTGGCCACCGAACCCGGCCTGCCAGTGCGGGCGGTGCGGGTGGTCCCAGAGGGCGCGGACCAGCTCGAAGCTGCGGCCACCGTCGGTGGAGCGAAACAGCGCCGACGGCTCGGTGCCGGCCCAGACCACGTCCGGCTCGTCGGCGCCGCCCGGCATCAGCTGCCAGACCCGCCCCAGGGTCGCGCCGGTGTCGGCCGGGAACGCGACCGGCGCGTGGTCGGGCTCGTCCCAGGACGCGCCGAGGTCGTCGCTGGTCGCGACGCTGGGCCCGAAGTGCGAGCTGGTCACCCCGGCGAGCAGCCGCGGGGTGGCCCGGCGGGTGTCGAGCGCGACCGCGTAGACGCTCGTCCCCGGGTGGTGCGGGCCGCTGACCTCCCAGGTGCGCCGGTCATCGGTGCTGGTGGCGAGGAACAACCCCTTCGCGGTGCCGATCGCGAGCAGCGTTGGCATGGACGTCCTCCGAGCCGTCGGTGGGCAGGTGGGGTGATTATGGCCACACCCCCCGACAGATCCCGCCGGCCACACGCCGGAAGCCGCGCTCAGCGCCGGACGCGGGGCACGTGTCGCCGGTACGCGCTGACCGTCGGATCGCCGTCGAGCCAGAACCGCCAGGGCAGATCGTGCGCGCCGGTCACGCCGACCCGGGGCCCCGCCACCACCGTCTCGTCCGGCACCGGCCGAACCGGCGGGCGCAACCGGACCGGACCGTCGCCAAGCAGGTACGCGCCGTACGCCGCGCGGTCGATGCCGAGCGTGGCGCAGAGCCGGGCCGGCCCCCGGGCCAGGTCCACGTCCCGCCGTACCGTCGGCCGGCGAGCCCGCGCGGTGTCCAGGCCCTCGACCACCGCACCGGCGCGCAGCAGCACGGCGGCGGCCTCCCCCTCGACCCCGGTGACCACGTTCATGCACCAGTGCATCCCGTAGGTGAAGTAGACGTAGGCGTGCCCGGCGGGGCCGAACATCACCACGTTGCGCGCGGTGCGGCCCCGGTGGGCGTGCGAGGCCGGGTCACCGGCCGTGCCGGCGTACGCCTCGACCTCGGTGATCCGGACGGTGACCCCGCCGGCGGACAGCCGGCAGCCCAGCAGGCCCCGCGCGGCCGGCAGCAGTGGACCGGCGAGCAGGCCGGCCAGCGCCTCCCGGTCGGCGTCGGTGCTGCGGTCGTCCGGCGCGAGCTCCATGACCCGAACGGTACCCAGCGGCAATCTGATCACCCCGTCGCCGCGCTTCAACAATCTGTTGACAAGGTCACGTTGATGGGGTGTGCTCGGAGCATGACCACCGAAGAGCTGTTCACCGCGCCCGACCCGGCCCGGGCCCGCGCCCACCGCACCCACGAGGCGCTGCAACGGATCGGCGAACGCCACGCCGGCTCCGATGCCCGACGGGGACGCTGGGCCCACCCGTACGTGCTGGACCCGTGGGAGGCGGTGGCTCTGGTCACCGCCCTCGCCGCCGGCGGCGCCGAGCGGGAGCCCACCGAGGAACCGGTGGACGCCGCCGACCTCACCGCCGCGCTGACCCTGCTGCCGCACGTGCGCGCCGAGCTGGACGCCCTGGAGGCGGGGCTGCTGACGCTGGCCCGCGACCGGGGGCTGACCTGGCAGTCCATCGCGTACGGGCTGGGGCTGGGCAGCGCGCAGGCGGCCCGGCAGCGCTACGAGCGGGTCGCCGCCCGCTCGGCCGAGCAGATCGCCTGAGCCACCGGACACGACGCGACCGGCTGACCCCAGACGACCGGGCGGGCGGATCGGCCGGGCACCCCCGCGGCGGCGGCCGGGGCGGGCAGACTGTGCGCACGACGAGGAGGCACCCATGGAACGCGCGGAGATGCTGACGTACTGCCTGGCGAAGCCGGGAGCGTGGCTGGACCGGCCGTGGGAGGGCGACGAGGTGGTGAAGGTGGGCAGCCGGATCTTCGCGTTCCTCGGCAACGGCGACGGAAGGCCCACGGTCGGCATCAAGTGCGGCCAGACCCGGGAGATCGCCGACGAGTGGCTGCGCCGCCACCCCGACGACGCTCGCCCGATGGCCTACATCGGCCGGTCCGGCTGGAACACCCTGCGCCTCGACGGCGGGATCGACGGCGACGAGCTGACCGAGGCGGTCGACGCGTCGTACGACATGGTGGTGGCCAAGCTCCCCAAGCGGGAGCGCCCGACGGCCTGAACCGACCGTGGCGCCGGCGGCTCGCGCCGACGCCACGGCGAGGTCAGCGGGGTACGACCCGCTCGGTGGCCCAGTCCCGCCAGCCGGCCAGCCGGTCCGCGGCGGCGGCGAGCTGGTCGGCGACCGGGCCGGGGCCGGTCGAGCCGGGGGTGGTCCGGGCCGCGAGGGCCGACCGCACCGAGAGCACGTCGCGCACCGACGGGTCGAGGTGTTCGCTGACCGCGGCCAGGTCGGCGTCGGAGACGTCCTCCAGCTCACACTCCCGGGCCGCACAGAGCGCCACCAGCCGACCGGTGATCTCGTGCGCGTCGCGGAACGGCACGTTGCGCCGGACCAGCCAGTCGGCGACCTCGGTGGCCAGCGAGAAGCCGACCGGGGCAGCGGCGACGAGGCGGTCCACCCGGACCGTCATCGTGGAGATCATTCCCGCCAGGGCCGGCAGCAGCAGCTCCAGGGTGTCGACCGCGTCGAACGCGGGCTCCTTGTCCTCCTGCATGTCCCGGTCGTACGTCATCGGCAGGCCCTTGAGCATGGTCAGCACCGTCATCAGGCCGCCGACCAGCCGCCCGGACTTGCCCCGGGCCAGCTCGGCGATGTCCGCGTTCTTCTTCTGCGGCATGATCGACGAACCGGTCGCGAATGCGTCGTCCAGCTCCACCCAGCCGAACTCGTGTGAGGTCCAGAGCACCACCTCCTCACCGAGGCGGGACAGGTGCACCCCGATCAGCGCGGTGGTGAAGAGGAACTCGGCCACGAAGTCCCGGTCGGCGACCGCGTCCATCGAGTTGGCGAACGACGTCCGGAAGCCCAGCTCCTTGGCCACGGCCACCGGGTCCAACGGAAGCCCGGACCCGGCGAGCGCGCCCGCGCCGAGCGGGCTGATCGCCGCCCGGTGGTCCCAGTCGCGCAGCCGCTCCAGGTCGCGCAGCAGCGGCTGCACGTGGGCGAGCAGCCAGTGCCCGAAGGTGACCGGCTGGGCGTGCTGGAGGTGGGTCATGCCGGGCGCGGCGGTGCCGATGTGCCGCTCGGCCTGCTCGGTGAGCGCCTCGGCCAGCTCGACGAGGCGGCTGGCCACCCCCCGCGCGTGGTCACGCAGGTAGAGCCGCAGGTCGGTGGCGACCTGGTAGTTGCGCGACCGGCCCGCGCCCCCCGTGCCGCCGACGCAGCCCCGGCGCTCCAAAACGCCCCCCACCAACACCGTGTGCACGTCCACGACGACGACTGAGGGCCGGAACGCCCCCGAGCG
>NZ_JBFAPG010000150.1:0-12261 GCF_040675595.1 Micromonospora sp. NPDC049580 | reverse complement strand
ATCTGCCGGGCTGCGACCGCGGCTCCTCGCGGTAGGTCTCCTCGCGGTACGGCTCCTCGCCGTACCGCTCCGGCCGGGCGTTCTCGCGCGCGCGACGGTCCGGGTACGCCTCGGTGCGGGCTGCCGCCTCGCGGGGTTGCTGCCGGTGCGGCTCGGCCCCCGGTCGGGTGGCGGCCTGCCCTGGCCGCCGCCCGGTCCGGTGCACCCGGACCGCAGACGGGAGCCGGGCTACCGGCCCGAGCCGCACCGCGGCGCTGAGCCGGAGGTCCCGCCGCGGCCGGCGACGCGACCCGCACGGCCACCGGCGGAGCCGCCCCGGTACGACGAACGGCCCGCGCGTCCCGCCGCGACGGCGCCGCCCACCTCCGGCCGGGCCACCCAGGTCCCGCCCACACCCGTCTCCCCGGCCGCGCCAGGCACCGGCCGGGCGACCCCGGTTCGTCCGGCCTCGCCGGAGCGACCGGTGTCGCCGGCACCCGTCTCGCCCGCCGCGCCCGGCCCGGACCGGCCGGTGTCCGCGGCACCCGTCTCCCCCGCCTCGGCGGACCACGCGTGGCAACCATCCACGTCGTCCGGTCGTCCGGAGCGCGACCGGCCGGTGTCCGCCGCACCGGTCTCCCCGGCGGACGTCCCCGTCTCCGGTCCACCGGCCGCCCGGCTGCGGCTGGAGTTCCTGCCCGCCCCGGTGGATCCTCCGTCCTCGGACGAGCGGCCGGAGTCGCCGCAGCGGCCCGAGCACCGCACACCCACCGAACCGGCTTCGACTGCCGACCCTCGCGCCACCGCGCCACCGCGCTATCCCGGCCCGGACAACCGCTCGCACCCGGCGCCGCCCGCCCGTCCCGCCCCGCAGGACCAGCCCCCACAACCCACACCTGGGCAGCGGCCCTCGCCGCCTGCGGATGACCGCCCGCCGGTCGCTCCCCCACCGTCCTGGCAGCGGCCGGAGCAGCCCCCCACCCCCGTGACGCCGACGTCCTCGGCGCCCGCGCCGGATGCCGAGCCGGCGCTTCCGATCGCCCCGGGCGTACCGCGTCGCTACGTGCCCCCGGCGCCCTCGGAAGCGCCAGTGCCGACCGCTGCGGAGCCAGCGGAGGCGTCGGCCCGGGGGCCGGCAGCCTGGTTCAGCCCGGGCGCCCAGCCGGTCGTGCCCGACCAGGACGAGACACCAGCGGACCAGCGGCCGACCGAGGAACCCGAGACCACCACCGTCGCCGAGACGACCGAGGACTGGAAGCCCGGCGACGGGTCGGCCGGCTCGCCACACGCCGAGGACGCGCACGTCCCGTCGGCGGCGTCCGCTCAACCGCTGGTCAGCGACCCCGCAGCCGACCGGCGGCCCGACTCGGCCGTCGAGACCGCTGCGACACCGATCTCCGGACCGCTCGCCGACCCGGTCTCCCCACCACCGAGCCGGCCGGTGTCCGCACCACCAGCCGATCCGATCGCCGTACGCCCCGCCCCACCCGCCTCGGCGCGGCCTGTCTCGGCACCGCCTGTCTCCGCGCCGCCGGACTCGGCCTGGCCCGTCTCGGCCCCGCCAGCCCTCGCGCCGCCGGACACGACACGGCCCGTCTCGGCACCGCCGGGCACCACACCGCCCGACTCGGCCTGGCCCGTCTCGGCACCGCCGGGCACCACACCGCCCGACTCGGCCTGGCCCGTCTCGGCACCGCCGGCCTCGGCCACCCCGATGGAGGTGGCCGACGCTGAGCGTCGCCCTCGGGTCGACGACCTCGCCACCCACGTGGAGCCCTCCACCGAACCGACCCCGACCGACGGACGGGAGCCGATCTCCGGACCGCCGGCACACCCGGTCTCCGGTGCTCCACGCGCCTGGTCGGACGACCTGGTCGACGATGCCGACGACGCAGCGGCGGCCGCCGAGCCGGTGTCGGGCGACATCCACCGTCCGCTCGGCGGTGAGCCGTACACAGAGGCGTCGGGGCACCACAGCGACCTCGCCCCCGACGACATCCGCCAGGTCACTGGCCCGACGAGCGCGCCGACCGCCGACGCATCCACCGACGCGTCGCGGGACCGCCTCGCCGACGCCGGACCGTGGGACCGGCCGGCATCGGCGCCGCCCGCGTCGAGCAACGCGTACCCATCGACCGCCAGCCCGGACCCGGATGCCGACCCGGCCGGGTCCGGTCCGGCGACCGAGGCGACGCGCACGCCGCCGCCCGAGCCGGCAGCGGAACGGCCCACTGCGGCGGCGCCCGTGTCCGCACCGCCCGCACCGGAGCCCGTGCCCCCGGCGGCACTCGCACCGCCGGTCTCCGCACCGCCGGCCGCGCAGGCACCCGTCTCCGCACCGCCGGCCGCGCAGGCACCCGTGTCCGCGCCACAGGCGACGCCCGTCTCCGCGCCACCCGCCGCGCCCGTCTCCGCCGTACCGCTCGCTGGCATTCCCGGGCCGCGCAGCGGGTCGTCCGACCAGGACGCGCCGGTGTCGGCGCCGCCCGCCACGGCGCCGGAGCCGCCCCGTCGTTCGCTGGCCGATCAGGGCGACCCGGAGCAGGTCCTGGCCGCGTACCGCTGGCGGCTGGACCCGGTGACCCTGCGCGAGGAGCTGACGGAGCCGGACGCCATGCGGGCCATCCGGCGGCGCTTGACCGAGAAGCTGGGCTCGGCCGTCGACAACAAGGCCCGTGCGCGGCTGCTGAGTCTGCGCGCGGTCGCCTCACGGATCCTCGGCGACCTCGACGACGCGTTGGCCGACGGCCGGCTCGCCCTCACCTACGCCGAAGCCACCGGCGAGCTGCGCCGGACCGCGCTGGCCCAGGCCCGGCTGGCCCACGTGCTGCGCTGGCGGGGCGACTACGCCGAGGCCGACCAGCTCTTCGCCGAGGCCAACTCGATCGAACTGCCCGACCGGCTGCGCGCCGCCCTGCACGAGCACGCCGGGCGGTGCTGCTATGACCAGGGCCGGCTGATGGAGGCCTGCCACCACTTCGAGCGGGCGCTCGACCTGCGCGGGGCCGGCGACGCCGAGCTGCTGGACCGGATCCGGGTGGCCCTCGACGCGGTCACCGCGCGGGCTTCGGCCGACGGCTTCGGGCCGTACCCCCGTAGCCGGGAAGAGGTGCTCGACCGTGACCGGCCCCCGCAGCCGGACCGGGACGGACCGCTGTGGGGCTACACCGACCACGCCGGCGACGTTGTCATTCCCGCCCGGTACGCCGAGGCGCAGCCCTTCCACGACGGGCTGGCCTGGGTCCGGCGGCCGGACACCGACCGGTGGTCCCTGATCAACCTGCTGGGTACGACGGTGATCCCGCCCTCGTACCGGGCGGTGCGCCCGTTCAGCGACGGCCTGGCCTGGGTGTTCACCGACGGCGGGTGGACGGCGATCGACCCGACCGGCGCGGTGCAGGTTCCGCCCAACTTCGCCGACGTACGGCCGTTCCGCCGAGGGCTGGCCGCGGTGAAGCGCGAGGGGTGGGGCGCGGTCGACCGGACCGGCCGGATCGTGGTGCCGACCCGATACCACGGCTTCGTCACCGAGCTGACCGACGCGGGTCCGGTCGACGGCTTCACCGACGAGGGTCTCGTGGTCGTCGACGTGGCCGGTCGGCGCGGTGTGGTGGACCGGACCGGCGCGGTGCTGGTCCAGCCGTCGTACCCGATGGTGGTCATCCACCCGGTGGCGTTCCTGGTGGTCAGCGGCAGCGGTCGGTGGGGCGCGCTGGACCGGCGGGGTGGGCCGCTGATCGACCTGGTGCACCCCGATCGCGCGGCGGTGCTGGAGGAGATCGACCGGCTGTTGACCGACGCGAACCCGGTGCTCTGAGTCGTCGCTCGGCGATCGTGATCCACCGGAGTTATGGTCGGGGCATGGAATTCCGACACCTGGGCCGTTCTGGCCTGATGGTCAGCGAGATCTCGTACGGCAACTGGATCACCCACGGTTCACAGGTCGAGGAGGACGCGGCGAACGCCTGCGTCCGGGCCGCCCTCGACGCGGGGATCACCACCTTCGACACCGCCGACGTGTACGCCGGCACCCGGGCCGAGGACGTGCTCGGCCGGGCGCTGCAGAACGAGCGTCGCGAGGGCCTGGAGATCTTCACCAAGGTCTACTGGCCGACCGGGCCGGGTCGCAACGACCGCGGCCTGTCCCGCAAGCACATCATGGAGTCGATCAACGGCTCCCTGCGGCGGCTGCGCACCGACTACGTGGACCTCTACCAGGCCCACCGGTACGACCACAGCACGCCGCTGGAGGAGACGATGGAGGCGTTCGCCGACGTCGTGCACTCCGGCAAGGCGCACTACATCGGCGTCTCCGAGTGGACCGCCGAGCAGCTGCGGGCCGCCCACCCGCTCGCCCGGGAGCTGCACGTCCCGCTGGTCTCCAACCAACCCCAGTACTCGATGCTGTGGCGGGTCATCGAGACCGAGGTCGTGCCGGCCAGCGAGGAGCTGGGCATCGGCCAGATCGTCTGGTCGCCGATGGCCCAGGGCGTGCTCTCCGGCAAGTACCTGCCGGGGCAGCCGCCGCCGGCCGGTTCCCGTGCCACCGACGAGAAGTCGGGCGCGAACTTCATCTCCCGGTTCATGAACGACGACGTCCTGACCCGGGTGCAGCAGCTCAAGCCGCTCGCCGAGCAGGCCGGGCTGAGCATGGCCCAGCTGGCCGTGGCGTGGGTCCTGCAGAACCCGAACGTCTCGTCGGCGATCATCGGCGCGTCCCGCCCCGAGCAGGTGCACGACAACGTGAAGGCGGCCGGGGTGAAGCTCGACGCCGAGCTGCTCAAGGCCATCGACGAGATCGTCGAGCCGGTCACCGAGCGGGACCCGGCCAAGACCGAGTCTCCCGCCGAGCGGCCCTGACGCGGGTCCGGTCCGGTCGGCGCACCCGCGCCGGCCGGACCGGACAACTCAGCTCGACTCAGCTCCGCCAGAACCGGATCAGGTCCAGGCCGGCGGCGTACAGCCACGACGGCAGGCCGAGCAGGTCACCCACGGCGAAGACCGCGTCGAAGAACCAGCCGCCGATTCGCGGGTTCCACAGCAGCGCGAAGAGCAGAAGAAAGCCGTACGGGGCGAACAGGTCGTACATCCTGCGCCACTGCGGATTGAGCCACGGCTGGATCATGTTGCCGCCGTCCAGGCCGGGCACCGGCAGCAGGTTGAGCACGCTCGCGGTGAGCTGGAGGAACGCCAGCAGCGCCACCCCGGCCCAGAACTCCACCGGGCCACCCGAGGACGTGCCGAGTCGCACCGCCAGCACGAGCAGCAACGTGAACAGCACGTTGGTCGCCGGGCCGGCGAGGCTGACCAGGGTGTGCCGCAGTCGCCCCCCGATGGCGTGCCGGTCCACCCACACCGCGCCGCCGGGCAGGCCGATGCCGCCGAGCAGCACCACCACCACCGGCAGCACGATCGACAGCAGGGGGTGGGTGTACTTGAACGGGTTGAGCGTCAGGTAACCGCGGTGGGCGATGTCCCGGTCGCCCGCGCGGTAGGCCACCACGGCGTGGGCGTACTCGTGCAGGCAGAGCGACACCAGCCAGCCGGACACCACGAACACGAACACGTCGAAGCGGACGCTGCCGTAGCCGTTCCAGGCCAGCACCCCGCTGACCGCGAAGAGCGCGACCAGGCCGAGGAAGACCGGGCTGGGCCGGAACGCCGCCTTGGGCACGCCGAGCACCAGCCCGTCGGCGCCCGGCCGGTCGTAGGCCATCACTCGGCCGTGGGCAGCAGGCTCATCCGGTACTCCACCCGGTCGTCCTCGACGAGCGCGACCGAGGTGACGCCGGACGCCGCGAGCTCACGCCAGGTCTGACCGATCCAGGATTCGGCGTCGGCCTGGCTGCCGAACGACTCCGCCGGGCCCTCCACCGTCTGACCGTCCGTGCCCTCGTACCGCCAGCTCCACGCCATGCCGCGTCTCCCCTCGCCGCTGAAGTCCCCGTGGGACGAACCCCCGCCAGCGTAGTCGGCCCGGCGCGCAACGGCCGCTCGCTCGCCCCCCGCGGCAACCCACGGGTTGATCAACCCCCGTCGGTGCGGGCCGGTACGGTGGCTCGGTGCTGACACGGGGAGTGCTGCTCGGCGACCGGTACCGGCTGGGCGAGCGGGTGGCGACGGGCGGGATGGGCGCGGTCTGGCGGGGCACCGACGTGCTGTTGGAGCGCGAGGTGGCGGTGAAGGTACTGCTGCCGTCGCTGGTCGCCGATCCGGAGTTCACCGCCCGCTTCCGCGCCGAGGCGCGGATGCTCGCGGCGTTGCGGCACCCCGGCGTGGTCGCGGTGCACGACGTCGGGCAGGCCGCGCTCGCCGACGGCAGCCGGGTCGACTACCTGGTGATGGAGTACGTCGAGGGCGAGCCGTTGTCGGTCCGGGTACGCACGGCGGGTCGACTGGACGCGGCCACCACCATGTCGGTGCTGGCGCAGGCCGCCGACGCCCTGCACACCGCCCACCTCGCCGGCATCGTGCACCGGGACGTGAAGCCCGGCAACCTGCTGGTCAAGGCGGACGGTCGGGTGGTGCTCGTCGACTTCGGCATCGCCCGGTCCCGGAGCATGGCCGGGCTGACCGCCGCGAACATGGTGCTCGGCACCGCCGCGTACATGTCTCCCGAGCAGGCCACCGGTCAGCCGGTCGCCGCCGCCACGGACCTCTACGCCCTCGGGGCGGTGGCGTACTTCTGCCTGGCCGGGCAGCCACCGTTCGACGGCGACAACCCGCTCGCGGTGGCGTTGCGGCACGCCCAGGACGAGCCGGCCCCGCTGCCGCCGGACACGCCGCTCGCGGTGGCGGCGGTGGTCGCGCGGGCGATGGCCAAGCGGCCCGCGGACCGGTACGCCAGCGCCGCTGAGCTGGCCGCTGCCGCCGCTGATGCCCGCGACGCGACCCTGGCCAGCATCCCGCCCTCCGCCCGCCCTCCGTGGGCGGTGGCCGCACCCGCCCCGCCCGTGGTGGGCGCCACCACCCCACCGGCCCCCGCGCCGCCGGCCCCGCCCGTTTCGAGTCCCACGCCGCCCGTGCCGACCCCCGCGCCGACGCCGCCGGTCCCGACCACGGATCCGGCCCTGCCACCGGCCTTCCGGGCCGGGATGGTCCAGATCCGGCCAACCGAGACCGGGCCGACCCGCGAGGATCCGTTGCCGACGTCGTCAAGCCGGCGACGCCTGCCGCTGCTGGTCGGGGTGGGCGCGATCATTCTGATCGCGCTCGTCGGCGGTGCCGTGGCGGCGCTGCGGCCGGACGCCGGGCCGGGCAGGACGACCGGTCCGGCGGCGCTGACGGGTGAGTCGACGTCGGGCACCGGCGTCGCGCTGCCGACCGCGGACACCACCACCCCGGGACCCCGGGCCAGTGGCACGCCGAGCGCCGACCGGACCGCGACCGCCACACCGACCGGCGGCGACCGATCGGGTACGCCCGCCAGCGGCAGCCCGGTCACCCGCAGCGCGGCACCGGGGACCACGCCGACCGGGGCGGCCAGCGGCAGACCGACGTCCAGTGGCAGCCCGGCGGGCCGGCCCAACCCGTACACGGCGGCGCAGGCGTGCGGCAGCGGCTATCAGGTGATCGACTCGGCGACGCTGACCGACGGTGGCGGTCGCCGGCAGGGTCGCGTCTACCTGCTTTACCACTCGGGCAACGGCAACAACTGCGTGGTCACCCTCAAGGACACCGCGGTCGGGGCCAGGACGGCGGCGTCGGCGTACCTGGAGGTGCAGGGACGGGCCCGCAGCACCGACAGCGGCTCGTTCGACTACTACGCGGGCCCGGTGCGGGCCTCCGCCGCTGGCGCGTGCGTGAAGTGGGGCGGCGCCACCGGCGGGGTCAGCTACGGCAGCGGGTTCGAACACTGCGGCTGACCACCCACGACGCTGCGCCACGCTCCTCGCCCCCGGACACCGGGGCGGGCTAGATCTTGGACACTTTCCGTTCCGAGCTGACGGAAACTGTCCAAGATTGCCGGCGCTCGCGGGGGCGCTGCGGACGGCGCAGGAGGGAAGCGGACGCTTGCCTGCAATGGACGCGGAACGGACTTTCGATCGTCGGCAGGGCTGGGGCGACGTGCCCAGACCCGGGGCATGAGAACTAAGGTACGGACATGTCCGTTGACGGGTGGAACACGGTCCTGGTGCTCGGCGGTATCCGGTCCGGCAAGTCCGAGTTCGCCGAGTCCCTGGTCGCCGACGCGCCGGTGGTTCGCTACATCGCCACCGCGCCGGAGGGCGACCCGGAGGACACCGAGTGGGCGACCCGGCTGGCGACGCACCGCGCCCGGCGGCCGGGCAGCTGGACCACCGAGGAGACCGCCGGAGAGCCGCGTCGGCTGGCGGACGTGCTCGAATCCGCCGAGCCCAACGAGACGCTTCTCGTGGACGACCTGGGCGGCTGGGTGACCGTGCTGCTCGACCCGGAGTACCAGCCCGCCGACGACGTGGCGACGATCGCCGAGCTGGCCGAGGCGATCCGCACCTGCGCGGCGCGGGTGGTGCTGGTGAGCCCCGAGGTGGGGCTGTCGCTGGTGCCGACCACCCCGCTGGGCCGGGCGTTCACCGACGCGCTCGGCGCGGCCAACCGCGCGGTCGCCGATGCCTGCGACGCAGTGGTGCTGGTGGTCGCGGGCCAACCGGCCTGGCTGAAGCCGGCACCCACCACCGCCGTTGCTGCTGCCGCCGCCGCGACCGTGAGCGCGTCGGCGAGCCCCGTGTCGCCGGCCGCGAGCCAGACCGGCGCATTCCAGGCCGGCACGAGCCTGCTCGACGCCGAGCCCACCCCCGAGGTCCAGCTGCCCGACGTGCTGACCCACACCCCGCCGGTCGCCCCGAACCAGGAGCCCGGCAACCCCTGGGCCGCGCCGACCATGGCGCTGCCGATGGTGGCCACCGGGCTGGTCATCCAGCCGGGCATGGAGCTGCCGATGCCCGACGACTACGCCGGTCCGCAGGCGGTGGACCGGCTGGCCACGTTGGACGTACCCGGTGCCGGGCTGGGCGTGCTGGACCGGGTGGTCGGCTTCGCCGCCGCCACCCAGGGCACGTCGACGCCGGCCGCCTGGGGTTCGGTGCGGGTGCTGCTGCTCAACGGCGACCACGCCGGTGGCGCGTCGGCCGGCGCCGTCGCGGGCGAGTCGGCGCGTCGGGCCGCACAGGCCCGCGCCGGGCGGGGCGCGCTGGCCCGGCTGGCCGCCGAGAGCGGCGCGAGCCTGCAGGTGGTGGACACCCCCGCCTCCGCGCCGATGGAGACCCAGCCGGCGCTCACCGGCGAGCAGGTCGAGTCGGCGCTGCGCTACGGCTGGCGGCTGGCCGAGCAGGCCGCCGACGCGGGCGTACAACTGCTGGTCCTGGGGGCGTGCGGCGCCGGCACCGAGGCGGCCGCGGCGGCGGTGCTGGCGGCCACGGCCGGCGCGGAACCACCGGCGGTGCTGGGCCGGGTGATCACCGATTCCGGTGAGATCGACGACGCGGCCTGGATGGTCCGCTGCGCGGCGGTGCGCGACGCGCTGCACCGCACCCGCCGCTCGCCGCGCGGCGCGAAGGACGTGCTGTCCGAGCTGGGTGGCGGCGATGTGGCGGTGGCCACCGGCGTGCTGCTGGGCGCCACCGCCCGCCGGGTGCCGGTGCTGCTGGACGGGCCGGTCGGGCTGGCCGCCGGGATGGTCAGCCGTGACCTGGCCGGGCAGGCGCGGCACTGGTGCCTGCTGGCCGACCACGGCCAGCACCCCGCGGTGCGGCTGGCCGCCGACGTGCTCGGCCTCACACCCCTGCTCGACCTGCGGCTGGACCTCGGCGAGGGCGCCAACGCCCTGGTCGCGCTGCCGCTGCTGCGCTCGGTGCTGGCACTGGCCGCCGCGCTGCCGGTGCACCCGTCGCTAACGGGCGACGCCGACGCGGACCGGGCCGACGAGCCGCAGGCCGACCCGGAGCCCGACGACGCCGAGCCCGACGACGCCGAGCCGGCGTACACCGGGCCCGACTACACCGACCCGGAGTTCGCCGAGCCGGAGCCGGCCGGGCCGGGGCCCACCCGCACGGGGGCGGACGAGCAGCCGGCGTCGGGCTGGCGTGCCGGCTGAGTCGCGGCTCGTCGCGGGAGCCCGGCTGGCGGTCACCACCTTCAGCACGTTGCCGGTACGCGCCGGCCGGATCGACCGCCCGGTGGCGGGTACCGCGATGGCGCTCGCCCCGGCCGTCGGCGCGCTGCTCGGCGTACTGCTGGGCGGCGTCCTGCTGCTGACCGGCCTGCTCGCTCCCCCGCTGGTGGCCGCCGGCGTGACGGTGGGCGCCGCCGCCCTGCTCACCCGAGGGCTGCACCTGGACGGGCTGGCCGACACCGTGGACGCGCTCGGGTCGTACCGGCGGGGGACTGCCGCCCTGGAGATCATGAAGAAGCCGGACGTCGGACCGTTCGGTGTGGTCGCGCTGGTGGTCGTACTCCTGGTGCAGGCCGCGGCGCTCGCCGACCTGGCCGGCCGGTCCTGGCCGGCGTGTGTCGCGGCGGTGGTGGCGGCCACCGCGGCCGGGCGGCTGGGTGTGACGGTGGCGTGCCGACGGGGCGTGCCCGCGGCCCGGCCGGACGGGCTGGGGGCCCTGGTGGCGGGAACCGTCGGCCCGGTGGCGCTGGCCGTCGGCGCGGTCGCCGTCGTGCTGCTGGCGGTGCCCGCGGTGCCGGGCCACCCGTGGCAGGGGCCGCTCGCCGTCGTCGCCGCGCTCGCCGTCGCGGTCGCGCTGCTGGCCCACGTGGTACGCCGGCTCGGCGGGATCACCGGCGACGTGCTCGGCGCGACCGTCGAGGTGGTCACCACGCTGGTCTACCTCGGTGTGGTGCTGTCCGCCTGAAGCCGGCGCGGCCGGCCGGGTAGCGTTCGGCTCGACAGCACCGGCACGGCCACCGGGGGAACCCACATGCTCATCACGGACGACTTCCTGCCCGTACCGGTGCCGGAGTCGCTCAGCGCGACCTACCTGGTGCCGATGGCGGGGCTGCCGAAGGTCAGCGCGAAGACGGCGGTGGCGGCGCTGACCGGCCGACTGGCCGAGCCGGTGCACGGGCTCGCCCGCCAGATGCTGGACAGCCCGCTGATGAGCGTGGACACCCGGCCGATCGCCGAGTTCCCCGCGCTCCCGCCGGATCTGCTCACCGCGTTCGGCGCCACCGAGGCGCAGCTGGCCCGGCTGGCCGCGGCGACACACCTGGTCGTGGTGCAGGCGGAGTACCGGCCGGGCTGGCCGCCCGCGCACGAGTGGGCGGCCCGGGCGGTGGCGGCGGCGGTGGCGGAGTCCGTCGACGGCGACGTGGTGGACGTCTTCGGCCTCCAGTTCCTCGACCCGGCGACCGCGCTGCGCTCACTCCCCGACGAGCAGGGCCGGATCCGGCTGATCGACTGGGTGCTGGTGCCGTACTCCTCGGACACCGAGGGGCTGTGGTTCACCACGAAGGGGCTGCGGCGCTTCGGTCTGCTGGAGTTGCAGACCCAGGGGGTGCCCGACCATCTGACCCGCGCCTGGGGTGCGGTGATGACCGGGGCGGCCCGGCGGCTACTGCGGGACTGGACCGACGGGCTCACCGGCGAGGAGGTGCCCGCGTTCGTGCAGCTGCCGGTGCTGGCCACGGTGACCGGGCACGACATCGCGGTGGCGTACGGCAACCCGGAGCAGCACGGCGCGACGGCCCCGGTGCTGCTGCGCCTGGAGCTGGACCCGGCGACCGACCCGGAGGCCGACTCGTTCCTGAGCCTGCGTCCGCCGGCCGGGCATCCCGGCCCGGACGGGCGCTACTACGCAGCCGCCTGCGCGACGTTGTTCTCCGGCATCCAGCCGGACGTGCGCTACGCGCGTTCCGGTGACGCGATGAGCCGCGCGGTCGCCACCGCCCGGGCCGCCCTGGGCGACGCGCGGGCCCGCTTCGTCGCCGGCCAGCTACCGGCGGAGTCGCAGCTGGTCGTCAAGTACGGCCTGCCGGGCGACGACGGCCCGGAGTACGTCTGGGCGGGCGTCACCTCGTGGGAGACCCCGGAGCGGATCGTCGGCGTCAGCGCCAGCGACGCCAACACCGACGAGAGCGTACGCATCGGCACCCCCGTGGTGGTGGAGGCGACCGACGTCGTCGACTGGGCCGTCCTGAACGCGACCGGAGTCATCGAAGGCGGCTGGACCCAGGCAGTCCTGGACTCCGGCGAACCCCCCACCACCCCAACCCCCTAACCCCACCCCCTCCGGCTCCCCACCCCGTCCGCGTTGATCATGAAGTTATTGCCACGACACGCCGATGCCGGTGGCAATA
>NZ_JBFAPG010000149.1:0-12272 GCF_040675595.1 Micromonospora sp. NPDC049580 | reverse complement strand
CAGCTACCTACCGTCCGGTCGTTAGACCGCGCTGAACCGCCACTGCTGGTTGGTGGCGCTGTGGCAGCCCCACTGCAGCAGCCGGGCCCCGTCGGCCGTCGAGGCGCCGTTGACGTCCAGGCAGAGCCCGCTCAGCGCGCTCTTGACCGTGTAGATCCCGGCGGTGCCGGTCGCCGTCACGGTGAACTTCTGCTGGTTGGCGTTGGTGCAGGTGCTGTGTTGCAGGAAGGCGCCCTGTGCGGTGGACCCGCCGGTGACGTCCAGGCACTTGCCGCTGTGCACCGCCTTGAGGTAGACGGCGCCGCCACCAGCGTCCACCGCCTGCCACTTCTGGTTGTTACCGCCGGTGGCCGCCCACTGCACGACCTGGGCGCCGTCGGCGGTGGAGTTGCCACTGACGTCCATCAGCTTGCCGCTGTGCTGCGCCGTGAGGGTCCAGGTGCGGCCGGCGATCCCTCCGCCGTCGGTGCCGGGGACCCCCACGCCGTTGCCACCGAAGGTGAACGCGTCGAGGTCGAACCAGTTGGACGAGCTGCCCTTGAACACCATGTAGAGCGTGTGCGTCCCGGACAGGGCCGCGACGCTCACCGCCGGCGTGGACTGGTAGTTGTCCCAGCCGCCGGTGCTGGGCACCGTCGTGGTGGCCAGCAGCGTGCCGGTCGGCGAGTCGGCCCGCAGCTCGATGGAACCCCCACCGCTCGGTGACGAGAGCCGGTAGCTGACGGTGCTGATGCCCGACAGGCTCATCGGGTTGAACGCCACCCAGTCGTTGTTGGAGATGTCACCGACGCGCTTGCCGCTCTCCGCGGCGGCCTGGTCGACGATCCGCACGCCGGACTGGCTGCTGAAGTACTCGGCCTGCTTGTGCTTGGGTTGCAGGATCGCCTGCGCGTAGCCGGTCAGCGGCGCCGCGCCACCCGAGCCACCGTTGTCGGTGTAGCGGGCGTTGAGCACGTAGTACAGGTTCGCGCCCTCGGGGTGCCCACCGAGCAGGTCGGTGGAGATGGTGCCCGAACAGCCCGGGTACTCGGTGGTCTCGTGCGCGTGGTCGTCGTGACCGAGTGCCGGGTTGACGAACACCTTGGTGCAGTCGATGGCCGCGCCGCCGGGGTCGGAGACACTGACCGTGTACGAGACCTTGTCGCCGAAGTTCAGCATGCCGCCGTTGGGCGGCACCGTGATAGTGACGACCGGGGCGGTGTTGCCGACGGTGATCTGCACATTGGCGAAGCCGGTCTTGCCGGTGTTGTCGGTGACCTTCAGCTGCGCGGTGTAGTTGCCGTTGGTGGTGTAGGTGTGTGCCGGGTTGGCTGCCGTGGACGTGCCGCCGTCACCGAAGGTCCACTGGTAGCTGAGGGTGTTACCGGCGTCCGGGTCCGCCGTGCCGGCGCTGCTGAAC
This sequence comes from Micromonospora sp. NPDC049580, assembly GCF_040675595.1. Classification (NCBI taxonomy): domain Bacteria; kingdom Bacillati; phylum Actinomycetota; class Actinomycetes; order Micromonosporales; family Micromonosporaceae; genus Micromonospora; species Micromonospora sp. NPDC049580. Next base: position 10,873 of record NZ_JBFAPG010000149.1, on the reverse strand, counting down.
TGGACGGTCAGCGGGGCGCTACCGCTGGTGGGCGTGCCGACGGCCTTCGCGATCGGTGAGCGTCCACCCTGGATGTAGTCGATGCGGTAGAGCCCGGAGTCGTTGTTGCCGCCGCCGAAGTTGGAGCCCCACTCCAGCAGGTACAGCGAGCCGTCCGGGCCGAACTCCATGTCCATCGGCTTGTTGAAGTTGCCGCCGGGCATGAACGAGTTGGTCCGGGTGACCGCCGTCGACGAGTCGAAGTGCGTCTCCTTGATGTAGTTGCGCGACCACTCGTAGAAGAAGTGCACGCCGTCGTAGTAGGCCGGGAACTTCGTCGCCGAGGGGTTCGCCGCGTTGTAGCGGTAGACCGGCCCACCCATCGGCGCCGACCCGCCGGAGCCCAGCTCCGGGAAGGTCGTCGAGGCGGGGTAGCCGTACCACATGTTGGGCGCGACGATCGGCTTGAGGTTGACCAGGCCGGTGTTGTTGGGCGAGTTGTTGACCGGGGCGTTGCAGTTGAACTTCGCCCCGACGACGCCGGTGTCCGGGTTGAACGGCGCGTACGGCTGGTTGTCGCCGTGGCAGAAGGGCCAGCCGTAGTTGCCGGCGGCCTTGATCACGTTGAGCTCGACGAGCCCCTCGGGGCCCCGGTTGGTCGTCGGAGGGTTGCGGTCGGGGCCGTAGTCCGCCAGGTAGACCCAGCCGGTGGACGGGTCGATCGAGAAGCGGAACGGGTTGCGGAAGCCCATGGCGTAGACCTCGGGTCGGGTCTGCGCCGTGCCCTGGGGGTAGAGGTTGCCCGTCGGGATGGTGTAGCCACCGCTGGCCGACGGCCGGATGCGCAGCAGCTTGCCGCGCAGGTCGTTGGTGTTGCCGGCGGATCGGGCGGCGTCCAGGTTGGCCTTGCCCGACCGCCAGTCCAGCGGGGCGTAGCCCTGCCAGTTGGGGTCGAGGTTGGGCGGGGTGTCGTCGCCGGTGCCGATGTAGAGGTTGCCGTCCGGGCCGAACTCGATGTAGCCGCCCGTGTGGCCGGGCTCGGCGAAGGTCCGGTCGCGGGTCGCCGGGATGTCGATGATCCGGGCCTCGCTGGCCAGGTTCAGGGTGTCACCGGTGAGCGTGTAGCGGGAGACCCGGTTGACGTCGGTCGTGCTGCTCGCCGGCGAATGGTAGACGTACACGTACCCGTTGCTGGCGAATGCCGGATCCAGCGCGACGCCGGTGAGGCCGTCCTCACCGCCGGTGTAGACGCTCAGCGTGGCGGCGGTGACGGTGCTGTTCGTGCTCGGCTTGAAGAGCTTGACCTGTCCGCCGCGCTGGACGTAGAGCACGCGGCCGTCGGGCAGCACCGCCAGCGCCATCGGGTCGGCGGTGTTGTCGTCCAGGGTGCGCTTCTCGAAGTTGCTCCAGACGGTGCCGCCGCAGTCCCCGGGCTGGTTGCCGGCGGCCCACTTGACGCCACCGAGGACGTGGTTGCGGAAGTTCGTCTCGCTGTACGACTCGATCGCGTGGCCCATCGCGGTGGCCCACACCCGGCCGCCACCGGCGTTGCGACACCACGAGATCGGGTGGTCCGGGCCCATGGCCCGGGAGCCCGGGTTGTACGTGCGCTCGTCGGCGGTCACCAGGACGTGCACGTTGCCACGCGGGTTGGAGTCGAAGTTGTACCACTCCTCGCTGCGGTTCCAGCGGTCCGGCAGGCCGACCGTCGACGGGTGCTGCTTGTCGGCGACGATGGCGGTGCCGGGGAGCACGCCGGGGGAGTGCTCGGGCATGTGGGCGCCGCCGTTGAGGGTCTGGTCCCACCAGGGGTACTCACCCTCGATGCCCATGTCCAGGGCGTTGTGGATGCCCACGATGCCCTTGCCGCTGGCCAGGTAACCCTCCACGGCCTGGCGCTGGGCTGCCGAGGTCCAGACCATGCCGGAGGTCTGGAACATGATGATGACGTCGAAGGTGGCGAGGTTGGCGGGCGTGAAGACACTCGCGTCCTCGGTCGCCACCAGCTCGAAGTTGTTCGCGGCCGCCTGCTGCTGGAACATGGAGATTCCGGCCGGGATCGAGTCGTGCCGGTAGCCGACGGTCTTGGTGAACAACAGGGCGCGGAAGGCCGGGGCGGCCGACGCCGGCGGGGCCAGGCCGAGGGCCAGTAACAGGCCGACGATCATTCCTATGATCATTGTGGGGCGACGCATGCCGTCTCCTAGGTCTGGGCGGGCAACTCCGTTTGCGCGCACGGGTCCGGCGCGCGTCAGGTTGTGCCTGGGCGCGCGTGGGCCACGAATGTGCTGGTCGCGGTCGTCGTGCCGTCCGCCGAAACGGCAGTCAGCCCCGCAGGACGTCACACAGCGTGACGTGGGCTGTGTGTGCGTCCCTGGTCTGCGAGGTCAGGATGGGCTATCCACTGATAGGTGTCAATGTAACGTCGAGCGTCTGATGTTACCTCCGAGTAGGAGTGGTCGGGTCTGAGCCGCCTGAGCCGGCAGTCGAGCCGATCGAGTGCCGGGCCTGGCAGTCGCCGCAGATCGAGGATTGCGGACCCGCATCCAAACATCTATCTTCATACGTGTGATGTTTCCTCGATGTCAAGGAAATGTTTGCACCATAAAAACGCAAGTTCTGCAGCAGCCTGCGAAAGTGCGTCGCTCAGCGCATCGAACGGCCTACCGGCCGCTGTGCCGACCTCGTCGATGACTACTATCTGTAAGGGCTATCGGGATGTCAGACCCACCACCGGCACCGCTGCTGGCCCTGCGGGGCATCGGCAAGTCCTTCCTCGGCGTGCGCGTCCTCGACGGTGTCGACCTCGACGTGGCGCCGGGCGAGGTGCATGCGGTCGTCGGTGAGAACGGCGCCGGAAAGTCGACGCTCATGAAGATCATTTCGGGTGCGTACGCCCCGGACGAGGGCACCGTGGAGTTCGCCGGCGAGCCGCGCGCGTTCCACGGCCCCCGCGACGCGCAGCGGGCCGGCGTCGGCATCATCCACCAGGAGTTCAACCTGCTGCCCGAGCGCACCGTCGCGGAGAACGTCTATCTGGGCCACGAGCCGGTCCGGCGCGGGCTGGTCGACCGCCGCGAGATGCTCGACCGCACCCGGCGCCTGCTCGCCTCGATCGGGGAGACCGCGCTGCCAGCCGACTCCCGGGTGGGGCGCCTCGGCGTCGCTCAGCAACAGGTCGTCGAGATCGCCAAGGCGCTCGCCCTGGACGCGCGGCTGCTCATCATGGACGAGCCGACCGCGGCGCTTGCAGACCAGGAGGTCGAGCTGCTCTACGGTCTGGTCCGTCGGCTCCAGGAACGCGGCATCGGCCTGCTGTACGTCTCGCACCGGCTCACCGAGGTCTTCGACCTGTCCAGCCGGATCACGGTCCTCAAGGACGGCCGCCGGGTGACCACAGTGGACACCGAGCGGACCAACACGGACGAGCTGGTGCGACACATGGTCGGCCGCGAGCTGTCCAGCTACTACCCGCCGCGGGCCGACCCCGGCGACCGCGGGCCGGTGCGACTCACCGTCCGCAGCGGGGGCAACCGGAAGCTGCGGGGGGTGGACCTCGAGTTGCGCTCCGGCGAGGTGCTCGGCGTCGGCGGCCTGCAGGGTTCCGGACGATCGGCGCTGGCCCGTGCGCTCTTCGGGGTGGCCCCGTTCACGACCGGCGACGTCGAGCTGGACGGCGAGCCGGTGCGGCTGCGCTCGCCGCGTGCCGCGATGCGGGCGGGCATCGCGTACGTCACCGAGGACCGCAAGGGTGAGGGCATCGTGGCCCGGCAGTCGGTGCTGGACAACGCGCTGCTCGCCAGCCGGGCCGTGTTCGCCGCGAGGTCCGGTCGCGCCGCCCGCACCGCACGGGTGCGTGAGCTGCTCGACGCCGTGGAGGTCCGCGCCGCCGGCGACGACCAGGAGATCCGCTTCCTCTCCGGCGGCAACCAGCAGAAGGTCGTCCTGGCCCGATGGCTCGCGTTGACACCACGGATCCTGCTCTTCGACGAGCCGACCCGGGGCATCGACGTGGGCGCGAAGTCGGCCATCCACGATCTCGTCCGCCGCCTCGCGACTGGCGGCGCGGCGGTTCTGATGATCTCGTCGGAGTTACCGGAGCTGCTCGGCATGAGCGACCGGATCGTCGTCCTGCGGGACGGCCGGATCGCGGGCGAGCTGCCCGCCGGCGCGACCGAGGAGGACGTCGTCGCCCTCGCGGTCGGCGCCGTCCGGGAGGCCGCCGCGTGAGCGCGAGGAGTGAGCCGGGTGTGCGAGCCCCGCAGTCGCGAATGGAGACGGCCCGATGAGCGCGAGGAGTGAGCCGGCTTTGCGAGCCCCGCAGTCGCGAATGGAGATCGCTCTGTGACCGCCCTGTCGCTTCGTCCGGCTCGACGTGCCGTGCCGGGCGTGTTCGTGGCCCTGGCCCTCACCCTGGTCATCGGCTGGCTGGTCGTCATGCTCGACGGCGGCCAGCTCTTCAACCAGTCGACGACGGTGAGTCTGCTGCACGTCGCGGCCGGCCTCGGGCTCGTCGCCGTCGGGCAGACCCTGGTCATCCTCGGCGGTTCGCTCGACCTCTCGGTGGCGTTCGTGATCAGCCTGAGCACCCTCGTGGCGGCCGAGGCGATGAACGGCAGCGACGGCGCGTTGCTTCCGGCGATCGGGCTGGCGCTCGCGGTCAGCGCCGCGATCGGGCTGCTCAACGGTGTGCTCGTCACCAAGCTGCGGATCAACGCGTTCATCGCGACCCTCGGCGTCGGGTTGCTGCTCAAGGGCTATCTCGACAACGGCTATGACGGCCCGGCCGGCGAGAGCTCCCCGGCTCTCGTGCGGACTCTCGGGTACCAGCGGATCGGGCCGGTCCCGGTGTCCTTCCTGCTGCTGCTCGCTGTGACCGCGGTGGCGTGGTTCGCGCTGGCGCGTACCCGCTTCGGCCATCACCTCATCGCCGTCGGCGGCGATCCGGAGGTCGCCCGGCTCTCCGGCGTCCGCAACGACCGGGTCCTCATCACCGCCCACGTGCTGTGCTCCCTCTGCGCCGGCCTGGCCGGCGTCTACCTGGCCAGCCGACTCGGCTCCGGCGCCCCACGGGTGGGCACCGAGGGGCTGTACGACCTGGAGTCGATCGCCGCGGTGGTCCTCGGCGGCACCGCCCTCGCGGGCGGGCGCGGGGGAGTCCTCGGCACGGTCGGCGGCGTGCTGCTGCTCGCCAGCATCGACGCGGTGTTCAACCAACTCGAGGTCGACGCGTTCTTCAAGCAGGTGATCCGCGGCGTGATCATCATCGCCGCGGTCGCCGTCTACGCCCGACGGGCCATGCGAAAGGCGGGGTCCTGACCATGCGGGTCGCCGAACGTCGTCCGCTGCCGCTGCGGATCCGCACCGACGGGATCGCGCCGATCGTCGCGCTCCTGGCGGTTCTGCTGATCCTCGTCGCGTTCGTCCAGCCCGACTTCCTCGCGCCGTCGTCGCTGATGTCGTTCCTCGGGCGCTCCGCACCTATCATCCTGCTCGCCGCCGGTCAGTACTTCGTGATCGTCTGCGGAGAGTTCGACCTCTCGGTCGGCTCCCTGGTCACGGCGCAGGTCGTCGTCGCCGCCCGGCTCATCGACAGCAATCCGTCGCGCACCTGGCCGGTGGTCCTGCTGCTGCTCGCCGGCGGCGCGCTCGTCGGGCTGGTCAACGGTCTGGTCACGACGGTGCTGCGGGTGCCGTCCTTCATCACCACCCTCGGCATGTTCCTGATCCTGGTCGGCGCCGTGTACCTGTGGTCCGACGGCGCTCCGAAGGGCGGGCTCTCCGAGGAGTTCCGCCGCTTCGGCCGACGGGCCATCGAGGACGTGCCGCTGCTGGGCCGGATCCCGTACGCGCTGCTCGTCCTGGTGGTCGTCGCCGCGATCGCCGTCGTGCTGACGCGCTCCGACTTCGGTCGCACGCTGGTCGCCGTCGGCGACAATCCGCGCACCGCCGAGCTGAGCGGCGTACGGGTCGCGCGCACCAAGACGATCGCGTTCATGCTCAGCGGCCTCGCGGCGGCGGTCGCGGCGATCCTCCTGGGCGGGTACAGCGGTGTGTCGTTCCAGGCCGGCGTCGGGCTGGAGTTCGGCGCGATCACCGCGGTCGTGCTGGGTGGGGTCGCCCTCGGCGGCGGCCGCGGCTCGGTCGTCGGGGCGATGCTCGGTGCCCTGACCCTCGAGACGCTCTTCGCGCTGATGAACTTCACCGGCGTCTCCGGTGCCCTCAGATCGACCGTCCAGGGCGTGATCATCCTGCTCGCCGTGGCGGTCTCGTCCCTGCGTTCCTCCTCCTCCAGATAAAGGTGATTCGATGAGACGAACCATGACCGCTCTGGCCGCGGCGAGTGTCCTGGTGCTCGCGGGATGCGCCACCGACGAGCCGACGGCGTCACCCTCGGGCACCGCCTCCGCGGCGGCCGGGTCGGGGACCGGGGAGCAGTCCAAGTTCTTCGTGCAGGCCGACTACGACAATGAGCTGGCCCTGCTCGACGCCGCCCCGACGGGCCCGGCCGACAAGCCGTGGGAGCAGGTGCTCAACCCGAAGATGGTGGACACCGCGAAGTTCAAGAAGCCTGGCAAGCACAAGATCTGCTTCTCCAACGCGGCGCTGAACAACCCCTGGCGGCAGGTCGGCTTCAAGACCATGCAGGCCGAGGTCGAGGCGCAGCGGAGCCGGATCAGCGAGTTCGTGCACATCGACGCCGAGGGCAAGGACCAGAAGCAGATCGCCGACATCAACGACCTGCTCGGCAAGAAGTGCGACGCCCTCATCGTCTCGCCGAACACCACCGCCACCCTCACCCCGGCCGTCGAGGCCGCCTGCCAGGCGGGCCTTCCGGTGGTCGTCTTCGACCGGGGGGTCAACACCACCTGCCCGGTGACCTTCATCAACCCGGTGGGCGGCTACGGCTTCGGCCACGTGGGCGCGGAGTTCGTCAGCCAGAAGATGAAGCCCGGCGGCAAGCTGCTGGCCCTGCGCATCCTGCCCGGCGTCGACGTGCTGGAGACCCGCTGGTCCGCCGCGAAGATCGCGCTGGACAAGGCGAAGGTCGACGTCGTCGGCGTGGAGTTCACCGACGGCGACCCGGCCAAGACCAAGAAGATCGTGAACGACTACATCCAGCGGTACGGCACGATCGACGGGGTCTGGATGGACGCCGGAGCGGTAGCCGTGGCGGCGGTCGAGGCGTTCCAGGACGCTGGCAAACCCGTACCGCCGATGAACGGCGAGGACCAGCTCGACTTCCTGAAGCTGTGGAAGGACAAGAAGCTCACCGCCATCGCGCCGACCTACCCGACGTACCAGTGGCGGACGCCGATCATCGCCGCGCTGAGCATTCTCGACGGAACCCAGGTCTCCAACCCGTGGAAGCTGCCGCAGCCCACGATCACCCAGGACAACCTGGACCGGTACCTCGACGCGAGCATGCCGCCGCTGCACTACGCGATGTGCGGCTGCCGCGACCTGCCCGGCTACCCCCAGCGCTGGAAGTAGGTTCGCGGTGTACGCCATCGGCGTCAACCCCTGGGTGTGGGCCTCGCCGGTCGACGACGAGGCCCTCGCCCGGCTGATCCCGCGGATCGCCTCCTTCGGGTTCGACGCGGTCGAACTGCCGATCGAGCAGCCCGGCGACTGGGATCCGGTCCGCACGCGGGACCTGCTGGCCGCGCACGGCCTCGTCGCGGCCGGGGTCTGCGCGGTGACCCCGCCCGGGCGGGACCTGGTGGATGCCACGCCGGCCGTCGTCGAGTCGACCGTCGCGTACCTCATGGGGTGTGTGGCGAGCGCGGCGGCGGTCGGCGCGCCCTGCGTCGGCGGCCCGGTGTACGCGGCGGTCGGCCGCACCTGGCGGATGTCGGCGGCGGCCCGGGCGGCCTGCTACGCCGACTTCCGGCGGGCTCTCGCGCCGGTCGCCGACCGGGCCGGCGAGTGCGGCGTGAGCATCGGCGTCGAGGCGCTGAACCGCTACGAGACGAGCGTGGTCAACACCGTCGAGCAGACGATCGAGCTGATCGACGGCCTCTCCCCGAGCGTCGGCATCATGATCGACACGTATCACATGAACATCGAGGAGGCCGACCCCTACGCCGCCCTCGCGCTGGCCGGTCCGCACATCAAGCACGTCCAGGTCAGCGGCACCGACCGGGGCGCGCCCGGCGCGGATCACTTTGACTGGCCCCGCTTCTTCTCCGTCCTGCGGGGCACCGGCTACCGGGGCGCGGTCTGCATCGAGTCGTTCACGGCAGACAACGCGACCATCGCCACCGCGGCGTCGATCTGGCGGCCCCTGGCCCCCACCCAGGACCGCCTCGCCGTCGACGGCCTGCACCACCTACGGAAGGTCGTCGCCTGACCTGGCGTCGGCACGCCCACGTTGTTAGCGCTAACCACCACCCGCCACCCTCCGAACCCGCCTCGTCGAGGCGTCCCCCACCCCCACCACCACAGGAGACCGTCCCGTGTCCCTCTCATCCATCTCCGTGGCGCGCAGGCTCTTCGCCGGCGCCGCCACGGCGGCACTGACCGCTCTGGTCGCCGTGACCGCCTCGGCCACACCGGCCTCCGCGGCGACCACCACCCTCTACGCGTCCCCGTCCGGCAGCGGCAGCACCTGCTCCGCCAGCCAGCCGTGTTCGCTGGCCGGCGCGCAGGCAGCGGTACGGACGCTCAACAGCTCCATGTCCGGCGACATCGTCGTGGAACTGGCCGACGGCGTGTACCGGCTGACCTCGCCGATGCGGCTGACCGCCGCCGACTCCGGCACCAACGGCTACCAGGTGATCTGGCGGGCGGCGGCCTCGGCCCGCCCGACGATCAGCGGCGCCCGGGCGGTCACCGGGTGGTCGCTCGTCGACTCCGGAAAGAACATCTGGCGGGCCAGCGTCCCCGCCGGGCTCGACAGCCGCCAGCTCTACGTCAACGGCGCCGTCGCCACCCGGGCGCGGACGGCCGTGAATCGCGCCGACTTCACCTTCACCACGTCGGGCATGCGGTTCAGCAACAGCGCGCTGAACTACCTCAACAACCTCGGCAACCAGAACCGGGTCGAGGTGGAGAGCGTCGGCTCGTTCACCGACCGGTACTCGCCGGTGCAGAGCATCAGCGGCAACTTCCTGACCATGCAGCAGCCGGCCTGGAACAACAACACGTTCGGCTTCGACACCCTGTCCCGCCCGCACCGGGCCGGCCCGTTCTACCTGGCCAACGCGTACGAGTTCCTCGACTCACCGGGTGAGTGGTATCTCAACCCCGGCAGCGGCCAGCTCAACTACATCCCGCTGGCCGGGCAGAGCATGAGCTCCGTCAGCGTGGAGCTGCCGCAGCTGCAGTCCCTGGTCAACGTCGGCGGCACCTACGACGCGCCCGCGCACCACATCTCGTTCAGCGGGATCACCTTCACCGGCACCAGCTGGCTCGGCCCGAGCAGCAGCAACGGTTTCGCCGACCAGCAGACTGGCGCGCACATCGTCGGCACCTGGGCCCGCCCGTCCGACGCGTTGACCTCCTGCCAGGAGGGCTGTCAGCTGTTCGAGGCCACCCGGCCGAGCTGGGCCCAGATGCCGGCCGCCGTGCAGGTCTCCGCGGCCAACACCATCGCCTTCAGCGACTCCCAGTTCGTCAACCTGGGGCAGACGGCCATCGGTATCGGCAACGACGCCAACGCCCACGCCAGCGGCGTCGGCCTGGGCGCCAGCAACATCACGGTCACCCGCTCCGAGATCGCCCGCAACTCGGCCGGCGGCATCGTGGTCGGCGGCGTGCGCGCCGACGCCCACCACCCCAGCGACCAGCGGATGGTCAACCGGAACATCACGATCAGCAACAACCGGGTGCACGACCTCGGCCTGGAGTACCGCGGCGTGGTCTCGATCCTGACTACCTACGTCAACACCTCGCTGGTCTCGCACAACGAGGTTTACAACATGCCCTACACCGGCCTCTCGGTGGGTTACGGCTGGGGCGCCAACGACGCTGGCGGCAGCAACCACTACGCCAACCGGGGTCTCTACAACTACCAGCCCCGCTACTCGACGGCCACCACCGCGGCCAACAACCAGGTCATCGGCAACTACGTGCACGACGTGATGCAGCAGATGACCGACGGCGGGTGCATCTACACGCTGTCGGCGAACCCGGGCGGAACCATCAGCGAGAACTACTGCCTGCGGACCAACGGCTGGTTCGGGCTCTACTTCGACGAGGGCTCGCGCTACTACACCGCCCGCAACAACGTGTTCTCCTCCACCGGCACCTGGGCCACCGCCAACTACTACTACGCCGAGAACATGGGCAACTTCACCGTCACCAACAACTGGTCGACCAACGGCAGCACGAACGTGACCAACGGCGACCGCGGCAACGTCGTCAACGGCAACGTCACGGTCTCGAACGGCAGTTGGCCGTCGGGCGCGCAGACGGTGATCAACGCCGCCGGCGTGCAGAGCGGCGGCAGCACCAACCCGCAGAACGTGCAGCTTGTCGGCGTCCAGTCGGGTCGCTGCGCCGAGATCGGCAACTCCAGCACCACCAACGGGACGCAGGCCCAGCTCTGGGACTGCATCAGCGGCGCCGCCAACCAGCGGTGGACCCACACCGCGAGCCGGCAGCTCATGGTGTACGGCACCAAGTGCCTGGACGCTTCGGGTCAGGGCACCACCAACGGCACCGCCGTGGTGATCTGGGACTGCAACGGCCAGGCCAACCAGCAGTGGAACGTCAACGCCAACGGCACGATCACCGGCGCGCAGTCGGGTCTGTGCCTGGACGCCAACGGCGCCGGGACGGCGAACGGCACGAAGCTCATCCTCTGGGCGTGCAACGGCGGCACCAACCAGCAGTGGCAGCTGCGTAGCTGACATCTGGTGCGCCCCGGCCGGGGTGCGGCCGGCCGGGG
>NZ_JBFAPG010000148.1:0-12277 GCF_040675595.1 Micromonospora sp. NPDC049580 | reverse complement strand
GTTTCCGTTAGCTGCTAACGGAAACTGTCCAAGATCTGCAGGGATTCGGGCGGGAGGAGGTGTGTGGCTAGCGGGGGGAGGCCCAGGTGGTGAAGCGGTCGGTCAGGTTTGGGAGTGGTTTATCCGGATTGAGGGCAGTGAGGTGGGCGGCGGCCTCCGCCTGAAGCGCCGCCAGGTGGGCCAGCAGGGCCGGGCGATCAAGCCGGTAGGTCGCGAGGAGGCGGAGCTTGGCGGCCGAGCAGGGCCAGGCGATTCCGCAGGTGCCGCAGCGCCACGTCGGGCGGGCCGGCTGATGGTCGTGAGCACGCCGGGGCATCAGCCGACCCGCACCGGACCGCGCATTGCCGGGCGCCGAGCAGCACGACGCGGCGGTGCCGTGGGCCGGGACGGTGTGGTGGTTGGGCGCGGCGGTGCGGTGACGGGTACCGCAATGGGCTTGGGCGGCGCGGCGGTCCGGGGTGGGGTGGCGGTCCGGGATGGAGTGCCGGTCCGGGGTGGGGTGGCGGTCCGCGGTGGGGTGGCGGTCGGGGGTGGCGCGGTCGTTCGGGGTGGGGTGGCAGGTGGGGAGGGGAGCCAGCGCGCGCCGGAGGGCATCAGGTAAAGCTCGCGGCGGGCGACGGCGTCGCCGCTCGGGCCGAGTTGGTAGGCGTCGATCCACAACCAACCGTGGTACGTGTGGCGGTCGGTCAGGGCGCGGATCACGCGGACGGTGATGGGGCGGGCAAACTGCGGGCTTGCGGCACGGGTCAGGTACAGCAGGTCGCCGGAGCGTACCTGCGGTGGTTGGTCGATGGGCATGGTGATCTCCGCTGGCAGTCGTTGGGAGGGGCCGCCCCGTGAGTGCTCGCCCAGAGGGCGGCCCGGTACGAACGCGTCCGCCGGGTCTCGGGTCCTCCACCGGCCGCGCCGCTGGTGACACTCTGCTGTGGAGTCCACTACGCTCGGAAGGTGGTTCGCCGGTTCGGGCTGAGCTGGCGAAACGTTCCACGCCGGGCAGTGGCGTGAGTAATTGATCTTCCGGCTTGGGGAGCTTTGAATGGCTGATCTGCCGCACCCGCTCGCCGCGTTCATCGTGGGCGAGATTCGTCGCGCCCGAGGGGCCGCCGGGATGACGCAGGAGGCGTTCGGCCGAGGTGCCGGCTTCAGCGCCTCCCACGTCAGCGCCGTGGAGGGCGAGACGCGGGCGCTCACGATGGACTTCATCAAGGGCGCCGACCGGGCACTCAACAACGCAGGCCTGTTCGAACGCATGGTGGGCAAGCTCGGCGCCCCATCGTGGTTCCTGCCGTGGCTCGACGCGGAGCGGACGGCGACGCAGCTCAGGTCTTTCCAACCGACCCTCGTTCCGGGCCTGCTCCAGACGGAGAGCTACGGCCGGGCCGTCATCCGCTGCAATGAAACGCTGAGCGATGACGAAGTCGAGAAGCGGCTGGCGCACCGGATCGACCGGCAGGCGATCTTGACGAAGCCAAACGCCCCGCATCTGGTCGCCGTCATCGCCGAGGCGGTGCTCCGCCGCGCCGGCACGGACTTCCGCGACATCATGGCCGGGCAGATCAAGCAGTTGACCACCCTCGCGGAGCGGCCGAACATCAACGTTCACCTGCTGCCGGACGAGGTCAGCATGCACGTCGGCCTGACCGGGCCGTTCAGCTTGGCACGCCTGCCCGAGCACAAGTGGGTGGGGGAGATGGAGAACCAGCTCGGCGGAGTCGTCATCGACCGAGACGACGATGTGGATACTCTCATGTCGAGGTGGGAGATGGTTCGCAGTGAAGCGCTTCCCCGCCGGCAGTCGATCGAGCTGATGAAGGATGTCGTGACGTCATGGACCTGATCGGCGCTAGGTGGCGCAAATCCACTCGCAGCGGCTCTGGCGGCGGCAACTGCCTTGAGGTTGCGGACAATCTGCCGGGCATCGTCGGTGTGCGGGACTCCAAGGACCCCGACGGGCCGGCGCTCGTCTTCCGGCCAGCCTCGTGGCGGGCGTTCGTCGCCGATCTCGCTCGGCGTTCGTAGCCAGCGCCCCAAGCGACAAGCGCCCGCCCCCCGAACAGCGGGGACGGGCGCTTCGCTGTGCAGGGGACCGGTCAGGCGACCACCGACCGTAGTGGCACTCCGGCGGCGCGCAGCGCGCGTACCAGATCGTTCGTGAAGGGGTGTTCGTCAGCCTGGAGGCCCTGCGGGTTGGGGATCAGGACGTACGCCGAGGTGCCCTTCGCGGACGTCCGGGCGTCGGTGGTGAAGCGTTCGACGATGGCCCGCGTGCGAGCCAGGTCCGTCGCCGCGACCTCGATGGTGGTCGGCCGCCATCCGCCGCCCAGGTCCGCCGCGACCGGCGCGGCGGCGGCGCTGGCGCGCGCCGCGTCGGTGCCCGGCGTGCGTCGGGCGTCGGGTGCGCCCGGCGGGTAGAGCAGCGCGTTGGCCACCAGGTGCAGACCATTCTCGTTGTACGCGCGAAAGAGCGGGTTGAACGCGAACAGCACCGACCTGCCGGCGCCGGTCGGCTCGTCGACGACGGCGGCCGTGCCCTTCAGTGTGTCCGCGCCGACGGTGTAGCCGTTGGCCCAGAACGTGTCGTCGGTCGGGTAGGTGAGCACGTTCGTCCCGGTGGTGCTGGGGTTGAGGATCGGGTCGCTGTTGTTGAATTCGAAGTCCTCGGCGGGGCGGCCGAGGGCGACCGGGTTGTCGGTGTCGACGTCGACCCGCAGGTGCGAGCCGATCACCAGGTAGTCGGCCGGTTTGGTCTTCTCCGTGGTGGAGGTGAGCCCGGCGGCGCGGGCCAGCCGGGTGCCCTCGTTGCGCAGCCCGATGTAGGTGTGGCCCTGGGCGATCCAGTCGCGCAGGTTGGCCTGCCCGGCGGCGGTCAGGCCGCCGGTCGGGCTGCTGCCGTCGGGGACCAGCAGCACCGTACGCCCGGTGAACGCCGCGGTGTTGTCGTTGATGTCTGCAGTGGTGACCGGCTTGAGGGCGAGGCCCCACCGCTTGCCGAGCACATACCGGGCCTCGCCGTGGGAGCCGGACGTGGTGGAGATGCCGGTGCCCTGGAACAACCCGACGTCGGGCAGGTCGAGGCGGGTCCCGGTGGGGCGTCCGCCGGGGGTGAGGGTGACCCCGGCGGCCTCGGCCAGGTCGTCGACCGTACGGCTCAGCCGGGTCGCCGGGATCGCGACGCGGTTGGTGTCGAGGTCCCGTACGAGCGGCACGCCGCGGCCGAGCAGGGTGAAGGTGAGCTCCGCGGCGGCGGCCGAGTCCAGCGGGTACGTGTAGGAGCCCCACGGCCAGGCCAGCCCGCTGCGGCCGCCGGAGATCCCCCGGACCGGCTGGGCCTGCGGGCGGACGTTGTCTCCCGTGTAGATCGTGGAGACGCCCATCAGCAGCGGGTTGCTCCAGGAGGACACGTCGTAGAAGTACGGGAACGGGACGTACGGGTCCTCGCCCATGATCGCCTGGATCCAGTGTTTCTGCGGCTGGTCCATCGGAATCCAGTACGCGCCCTTGGGCACCGTGACGTTGGTGGCGCTGCGACCGCCGAAGACCCGCGCGGTGGGCACGCGGGTGGGCTTCTGCACCTCGTACACCTCGACGTCCATGCGGCGCAGCCGCTCGACGAGGCGGCGGACGTCGGCGAGCTGCCGGTCGGGCAGCAGGAAGTACGAGCGGACCGTGACGGCCGGCACCGGGAACTGGACCTCGTTGGTGGGCTGCACCACCTCGTTCGGCTCCAGGGCGCCCGTCCGGCCCTCGGCGAGCGCGTCGGTCCAGATGTCGAAGTAGCCGTCCAGCACCTCGCGCTTGTTGGCGGCGGCCCAGCCGAGCGTCGACCACTGGGTGTGGAACTGCTGCTGCACCCGGTCGGCGACGGCCGAGGCGCTGCCCTTCTCGTACGTCATGCCGGCCGCGCCGAAGCCGGTGGTCGGCACGGTGTCGCCGTAGCCCATGAAGAACATGTCGTACGTGTCGTAGTTGAAGTAGCACTCGGTGGTGACCGTGTCGTCGCAGGCGCCGTTGTAGCCGAAGCCGGCCTTGTTGGCCTCGCCGATCCGGTTGATCCAGTCCACCGCCTCGCCGGCGATCTCGTGGTGGATCGGGTCGGCGTTGGGCGGGAAGAAGTACTGCCGGCCGCCCATTTCGTGGGCGTCGATGAACACCTGCGGCGGGTAGCGGCGCAGCAGTTCGAGCTTGCCGTCCGTCTCCTGCTGGGTGCGGGCGAACCAGTCCCGGTTCAGGTCGAAGCCGAACTCGTTCTGCCGCCGGGTCGCGTCGCGGCCGTCCGGGTTCTGTGTCGGGACGATGATGGTGACCAGGTTGTCGTTGCGCCGCGCGACCTCGCAGGACAGGCCGGCCGCCAACTCATACAGCGTCTTGAGCGCCGCGTCGGTGCCACTCTTCTCGCCGCCGTGCACGTTCGCGGTGACCCAGACGATGGCCGGGCCGTCCATCGCCGTCCGGGCGGCCGTCCGCGCGCTCGTCCGGCGGGGGTCACGCAGGTCCCGTACGTCGTCGGCGATCTTCCGCAGGGCGGACGGCCGCACGTGGCGCTCGTTGGACACCACCGCGTACGGCAGGGGCTGGCCGAGCACGCTGGTGGCCGTCACACCCGTGACGACCCGGTCGGAGGCGCTGTCCACGGCCCCGAGGTAGGTGCGGACCTCGTCGTTGGTGACGACCCGCTCCTGTCCCGCGCCGAGGGGGAAGCCGAGCACGGCCTCCGGGGCGGGCACGCTGGCCAGCCGTGCGCTCGGGTCGGTGCTGCATCTCGACGGTGGGGCGCCGCTCGCGGCCGGAGTGCCGCCGAGCAGGGGAGTCAGACCGAGCAGGAGCGCGACGGCGGCGGCACCCGCCAGTCGCTTCGGGGGGACCATCCGGATCGGACGCGACGATGGGGCCATGTCTCGGGTTCCCTTCTTGGGGGAAAGCCTCGCAGTGGCCGGAGCCTATGAACCGGCCGACACGGCGGTCAAGGTCTGATCGACATCGGTGAGTGCGCGGGATGCCGGGGCCGGGTCCGGCTGGCAGGATGGCGGGTGGCCTGTCGTCGTCTGGAAAGGGGAGACCGTGCCGGAGACGATCACGCTCTCGGTCCATCCGGATGTTCCGTCCGCCGATGCGCGGCGCTCTCTGGCGTCCTGGCTGCGCGCCGAGGACCGGCTGCGGGACGGGGTGACCACGACACCGTCCGACGTCCTGGGTGTGGTGGTCGACGACGCCGGCGCCGTCATGGTGCTGGTCCAGGCGATCGCTGGCTGGCTCACTCACCGCCGGGAGGACGTGACGGTCCAGCTCGACCACCCGGGGTGGTCAGCCGAGGTGGACGTGCGCCGTGCGCGGGACATGGCTCAGGTGACCGCTCTCATCGAGGCTGCGGTGCGGTCGGTGACGCCCCAGGAGCAGCGCCCGTGATCACGTGATGCTCAGCAGTTGTCGGTGACCCGATTCAACTGGTGGCCATCACGTGATCACGGGCGTCGGGTACGCCTACCGGGTGGTCAGGCCGAGGCCGATCGTCTTGGTCAGCGTGGCGTTGTCGTCGTCGCCGTCGAGTGACCAGACCATCGCGCCGGCCAGGCCGGCCCGCCGGATGTAGAGCATCTTCTGCAGTACGACGGCCGGGTCGTCGTACGTCCAGAAGGTCGTACCGTCGAAGAGCCAGGCGTGCCCGGCGCGCAGGTCGCGGTGCACGGTGTAGCCGTTGCCGGCCAGGGTCTTGAGCTGCTTGTAGTCCTCGTACCCGGCCTCGAAGGTCGCCGGTGCGGGCCCGGCGGCCGGCTGGAACAGCCCGTTGCCGCCGCCGGTGACGCCGGTCCAGCCGCGACCGTAGTAGGGGATGCCCAGGACCAGCTTGCCGCGCGGCGCCCCACGGTCGAGCCAGCCGTCGATGGCCACCTCGACGGAGAAGTCGGGGTTGTCCGGCGAGCCTGCCGGCACGCGCAGCGCGGACTGCTGGTTGGTCACCGCGTCCCAGCCGCCGTGGAAGTCGTACCCCTGCACGGTGGCGAAGTCCAGGTACTTGAAGATCTTGCGGCCCTCGTAGCCGGCGTCCATCGTGGCCGGGTTGGCCGGCAGGAAGGCGGTCAGCGGGTGGTGCGCGCGGGTCGTGCGGCCGTACGCGTCGAGCTGCCGGCGGAACTCGGCCAGCAGCTTGGTGAAGTTCTCCCGGTCCTGGGGGCGGATGACGTTGCCAGGCTCGCCGTCCCAGTTCGGCCACTCCCAGTCGAGGTCGACGCCGTCGAAGACGCCCGCCGCGGCACCCGGGCTGCCCGGGAGGTTGCCCTTGAGGTACAGGTCGATGCAGGACGCGACGAACGCCCTGCGGGAGGCGTCGGTGCGGGCGGCGTTGGAGAAGTACGTCGACCAGCTCCACCCGCCCAGCGAGATCAGCACCTGGAGGTCGGGGTGCTTGGCCTTCAGCTTGGCGAGCTGGCCGAAGTTGCCGTTGAGCGCCTGGCCGGGGGCATCGGCGACGCCGTCGACGCTCTCCTGCGCGGACACCGGCCGTTGGTAGTCGGCCCAGGCGTCGCCCTCGCCCGGCCCGCCGTCCACATAGCAGCGGCCGTCCTCGCTGACGTTGCCGAAGGCGTAGTTGAGGTGGGTGAGGCGGCTCGCCGCACCGGAGGCGTCGAGCTTCTTGACCGTGAAGGCCCGGCCGTAGATGCCCCACTGGGTGAAGTAGCCGACCCGGTGGTAGCCGGGCTGGCGGTCGGGCCTGGCGCCGGCGCTCGCCGCGGCGGGCGGGGCGGCGGTGAGCAGCAGGGTCGCCAGGGCGACGACGGCGGTGAGGCGGCGGTGACGCAATTGTCGCATCGGCACTCCCACGAGGGATCAAGCAGAATTAGTAAAGACACTTATCTGATTGATGAAGTTAAGCCGATCACGCTCTGCGGTCAAGAGCCGCCCATCCGCCGCCGTCCCCGCGGCGGACGGTCAGCCGACCTGGCTGTTGTCCTTGAGCGACCCCCAGCCGTGCCAACGGTCGATCTCGATCAGGGCGCTGACCCGACCACGATCACGCCGGGGATAGGGATTGCCCGTGTAGTGCCGGGACAGCCGGTCGATGTCCGCGAAATCCTCGTCGGCGCGCAACTCGGCGACGTGCCCGATGATGCTGACGTGGGTGTACCAGCCGGCCTCGTCCAGCACCGTGAGGGAGACCCGAGGATCGTTGCGGACGTGCTCCAACCGGCGGCGGCTCTCGTCCATGTTGACCAGGATCCGGCCGTCCTCCCAGAGGTACCAGGTCGCGGCGGACACCGGCTGACCATCACTGCGAAGCGTGGTGATGACGGCCGGGTTCGGCTTCTGCAGCATCTCGACCGCGGCCTCGGGAAGCGGTGGCTTGGACATGAATGCTCCTTTTCGCATGAGCGGTTACCCCTGCACGGTACGCACCCGCCCGGCCCCCGCACGGCAGGACGCGGATCGCGGCGTGCGGGAGGCCGAGGGGCTCAGTCGAGCCAACGGCCGTCGCGCATGAGGACGCGTCCCCGCAGCTCGTTGGCCTCCCGCCAGGCCAGGATGCGCCGCGGCCGGATCACGAAGTACTGGTAGGGCTCGGCGATTCCGCTCGGGTCGAAGCCGGTCCTGGTGGCGAACGCCGTACGCCTGTCGTGGCCGAGGTCGGCGGTGTCCACCGGCTCGGCGGCACCCTCGACGATGACGACGTCGCGCGTCGTGCCCAGGCTGAGTCGCACCCGGCCATCCCCCACCAGGTTGCGGCCGGTGACCGAGGCACGCGGCGTCGAGATGAGAAACACGCTGCCGTCCCAGAGGTAGGAGAGCGGGACGAGGTGCACGCCGTCCGGGGAGCCCGACGTGGCGACCCAGAGGTCGACGTCGTTCTCCAGTCTCCTGCGCGTGTCTCTCAGCCGCTCCTCACGCCCCCGCGGTGGCGTGCTCGCCATGTCTTCCCCCGTCCACCTCGTGACCTCTGATCGGTTCGGTCGCCCCCGCCGCGACCAACGGCACGTCCGGCGCGTGACGCAGTCGGGCGAGGTCGTCCAGGCGCTGCTCCTCGGCGCGTGCGCGTCCCCAGGCGGCGAGACACATGGCTCAGCGCAGTTCCTGGATGCGGACCATGTTGCCGGCCGGATCGCGGAAGGCGCAGTCGCGGATGCCGTACGGCTGCTCGGTCGGCTCCTGGACGACCTCGGCGTCGCGGGCCTGCACCTTCTCGAAGGTGCCGTCCAGGTCCCGGGTGGCCAGCAGGATCCACCCGTAGGTGCCCTTGGCCATCATCTCGGCGATGGTGCGCCGCTCGTCCTCGGTGATGCCGGGGTCCGCGGCCGGCGGGGCCAGCAGGATGGACGTGCCGGGCTGGTCGACAGGGCCGACGGTGATCCACCGCATGGTCCCCTGACCGACGTCGCTGCGGACCTCGAAGCCGAGGACGTCGCGGTAGAAGGCCACGGAGGCGTCCGGGTCGACGTGCGGAAGAACTGTCGTGTGAATGGTGATGTCCATGCTGGCCATGCTAGGTAGGGCCCTCGGCCGGTACTTCTCGATTCCTGATCGATGCGGCGGGTGGCGGGCGCGGGCGCACCCGCGTGTGGGGTGTCCCGGCCGGCCGGAGAGGATGGGGCCATGACCGATCCCGTACTGCCCGGACGCGTTGTCGTCACCGGCGCCACCGGCAAGCTCGGCCGTGCCGTGGTCGCCCACCTGCGCGGCGTGGGCGTCGACGTGCTGGCGGTGGACCGCGTGGGCGGGCGCGATCCCCGCGACGTCGACGGCGAGTTCCTCCTCGTCGACCTGACCGACTACGGGCAGGTGGTGGAGGCGTTCACCGGAGGCGCCGACGAGCACCCCGGCGGCGTCGAGGCGGTCGTGCACCTGGCCGCGGTCCCGGCGCCCGGGCTGATGCCCAACGCGACGACGTTCGCGAACAACTCCGCCGCGACGTACAACGTCTTCGCCGCCGCCCGGGCGGCCGGCATCAAACGGGTGGTGTGGGCGTCCAGCGAGACCGTGCTCGGGCTGCCGTTCGACACCCCGCCGCCGTACGCGCCCGTCGACGAGGAGTACGCGCCGCGACCGGAGTCGACGTACTCGCTGAACAAGGCCCTTGAGGAGGAGATGGCGCGGCACTTCTGCCGGTGGGACCCGGAGCTGGTCATGGTGGGTCTGCGGTTCTCCAACGTGATGGACGTCGAGGACTACCTGCCGTTCCCCTCCTTCGACGCCGATCCGCGGTCGCGGCGCTGGAACCTGTGGGGCTACATCGACGCCCGCGACGGCGCCCAGGCGGTCGAGCGGGCGCTCGCGTACGACCGGCCCGGCGCGGACGTGTTCATCATCGCCAACGCCGACACCGTCATGAGCAGGTCGAGCGCCAGCCTGATGGCCGAGGTCTACCCGGGTGTCGAGATCCGCAAGGAGCTCGGCGAGCACGAAACCCTGCTCAGCATCGACAAGGCGCGGCGGGTGCTGGGCTACGAGCCCCGGCATTCGTGGCGCGACCACGTCGACCAGTTGTAGGCCGCCTCGGAGCGAAACCAGGTTGTGCCGTACGCCCAGAATGTATGCGTGACCCTCGATATTGATCACGTGTACGTGCCGGTCAAGTTCGACCTCGGCGGCACGGTGCAGGACGTGGAACCGGCGCTCCCGCTGCTGGCCGCACTGGGCGCCACCTCGGTCGACGTCGTCCAGCACGAGGAGACCCGGGCCTACAACATCTCCTACCTGGCCACCCACCCGCCGGTGCTGCAGATCTCCCTCGGCACGTCGGCGGTGCGCATCGGCCGTACGACGTGGGCGACCAGCACCCAGATCGTGATCTACCCGGCGCTCGGCGTGATCTCGGTGGATCTGCGGTTCGCCGCGCCGGAGCCGGCGGTCAGCACCGAGGACATCTGCCGGTTCTACGACGACCTCGTGCGCGAGAACACCCTCGACTACTTCCGGCACCTGCGCGACCTGGACACCTTCCCGCCGAACCTGGCCGGGCACCTCAGCATGATCGAGGCCGAGCCCCGGGAGCACGGTGGGCTGACGGTGTCCGCCCACGTCCAGGCGGTCCGCGCCATCCTGCGCGAGTCGGCCGGCTTCGAGCCCCGGGAACGCCGCTACCCGTTCCAGAACATGCGCCAGTTCTTCGTCCTGCGCGGTCCCGAGCGGGCCGAGAACGAACCGCTCGTGGAGTCGTTGCTGCGGCTCTCCGCCCTGCCGGTGACCCCGGGCACGGCTGCCGACGACGGGCCGCTGCGCCTGCCCGGCCTGCTGGTCCGCACCACCGGCTGGTCCACCGTGGCGGTCCTGCACGACGGGGTGGAGGGCGCGTCGGCGGCGGCCCGCATGGTCCAGGACATGTACGGCCAGATCCACGCCCAGTGGTTCTTCTGCCAACTGTGGGTGGGGGTGGACCCGAACGACCGCGACGAACTTGTCGGCCCGGGTCACTCGCTCGGCGCGCGCATCACCCAACTGGCGCGGGTGCAGTTGCAACTGAGCCGAGGGCTGGCCGAGGTCGGCAACGTCGACCTCATGTACCGCGATCCCATGCGCATCGCGGTGGCCACGTTCCTCATCGACGGGCTGCGGGTTCCCCGGCATCTCCAGGCCGCCCGGCAGCGCCTCGAACTGCTGCGCAGCAATCTGAGCCAGCTCTTCGGGTTGCAGACGGCGCTGTTCCAACAGCGCCTCCAGTGGCTGTTCTCGGTCACCGCGGTCGCCGGCGTCGCGGCGCTGCTGCCGGAGATGCTCCAGGTCGACAGCATGCCCTGGCGGATCGTGACCATCGCCCTGTTCGGCGCGTTGGCGCTGTTCTGCTGGCTGCTGATCCGGCTGCTCGGCCGTGCGGGCCTCCGCACGGACCGGCGGGCCCGGCCGACCCCGACGAGGCGGCGGACCGCCCGAACGAGGCGGTGGCGGCGCTGGGGGCGCGGCGTCGACCGCCCTCCGGGCGACCTGGCATAACCATCGGGCGTACCGACAGACCGGGATAAAGTCCCCTCAGCGGGTACGAGACGGGACCGGGTCGGCGAGGGGGTGCGGCCATGGCCGTGGTGTCCTCTGGCCGCTCGCGCTCGCCGTTGAGCTCGTCGGGGCGGCCTCCCACTGGCCGGTGCCGCGTATCGGCCGTGCGCCGCTCGCCAACCTGGTCGCGGTCTCCGAGCGTCCTTCTCCCGCCGGTCGCCGTGACCGCCGTGGCGGCACTGATCCTCGCTGGGATCGCCGTGGCCGACGGGCGGGTCCACCAGCGCGGCGCGGAGACCAACCCGACGCTGTGAGCCGGGCCGGAAGAACGTTGTGCGGCTGCTGGCGCTTCGCGTATGTTGGCGGGCACGCCGTCGAGCCGAGAGGAGGTCAGAACAATGTCCGATGTTCTGCGCCCCCTCCGCGTACCGGCGTCCACGCGGATCTGACCCGGGGCGCTCGCTTTCCGGAGGTTCGCCATGACCAGTCTGGTCATCCGCCCGCTCGTCGCGGGCGAGGAAAACCTGTTCGACTCCATGACCGATCCGCTGCCCCAACTGCGGCAGATCGCGTACGCCGACGGCATCACCGGCGGCGGCTACCGGCCCGAGAACACCTGGATCGCCCTGCGCGACGGCCGGGTGGTCGGGCGGGCGGCCTGGCTGCTCCCGCCCGGGGCGGTGGGCGCTCCCTGGCTGGAGCGGTTCGACCTGGCCGCCGAGCCGGAGGTCGGCGCCGCGCTGCTGCACGCCGCCCACGAGGCGCTGGGCGGTCCCGGTCGGTACTACGCGGCCCTGCCCGCGCACTGGCGGCGTCGACCCGAGGTGCTGGCCGTGGTCACCGCGCCGATGGAGGCGGCCCGACTCGCCGGCCTGGTCGAGGTGGGTGAGCGGCTGCGGTGCTCGTGGACGGGAACTCCACTGCCGACGACCTCCGGCCGGTACACGTTCCGGCCGCCCGTCGACGCTGCCGAGATCAACGCCCTGGTCGCCCGGGTCGCCGTGCCGGACGTGCTGACCGGCGCGGAGATCGCGCGTGCCGTCGGCGGCGTCGACCTGGCCACCGATCCGCTGGCCTGGCTGGGGGAGTCGACCGAGGAGTGGCGCGTCGGGGTGCAGGCCGGGCAGCCGGTGGGTCTGGTCGGCACGGCCGGCGACGCCTGCTACCCACTGCTGGCGTACCTCGGCCTGCTCGACGACGCGGCGCGCGGTGAGCTGCTGGCCGAGGCGGTCCGGGTGCTCGCCGCCGGAGGCGCCCGGGAGGTGATGGCCGACGTGGACGCCCACCGCGTCGCGGTGCTCGCGGAGTTGGAGCGCACCGGGTTCCGGCAGCTCCGCGCGCGCGTGCTGTTCGCGCCGCCGGC